>CAIXRL010000191.1 GCA_903921835.1 Candidatus Eiseniibacteriota bacterium
ATCTCCGCGGGCGTCAGACTTTCGCCGTCGAGCGTGACGTCCATGCGAAAATCGAGCAGCGCATCCGTGCCGAGTCCCGACGCCTGCTTGCCACCCAGGATGGCTGTCGCCTGGGGGCGGGAAGGACGCTTTGCCTTCCAGGCTGAGGGCATCCGCACGATCACGCCGGCGCTCTCCAGCAGCGGGACGTCGTTCAGGAACCGGAAGGCCTCGCCGGGCGTCCAGCGCAGCGGGTGAAAGATCTCGCCTTCATCGACCATGGCCTGCAACCACGTGCAGCGCTCCGCTGCGCGCTGCACGGGAAGCAGCAGCGACAGCAGGCGCTCCTTGTTCGCCGCGCCCGCGTACTCGCGCAGCGCCCGGGCCAGCGGAACGTGCTGCGCCTCGGCGTGGGCGGACAACTGGGTTGTGTACGTGGCGAGAAAGGCGAACGGAGCCTCGTCGTCGGCGCGATTCTCCGCCAGGTTCAGGTGGACGCGACCGACCAGATTCCATGCCGGATTGCGTTGTTTGAGGAACTCCTGAACCGGGCCCCGCGAGGCGGACAGCTCGGCGCCGAAGGCCACATCGAGCTGGTCCCACAGGGCGCGCAGGACAGCCGCAGTCAGGTACTCCGCGCCTCGCATCGGCGGAGCGGTCATGGCCGCCGACTCCAGCTCCGCCTCGGACGGTGCCGGGATGTGGAGCCTCGCACCGAGCTCCTCGGCGACGGGCAGGGTGCACACGGCGGTCACGTAGCGAGTGCCGAACTCCCGCCAGTAGGCCAGGACCGGAGGGAGCGCGACGCCGACCTCCGCCGCTCCGAGTTGCAGCAGCCCGTGACCCGCGCCGCGACTGAATGCCTCCTGCAGGCGCCGGGCGAGCCCAGCCTCCAGCGCAGGGGCATCGTCCGCATGGCCCAACGCGAGGACACCGTGCCGCGTGAGGGACGGGGCAAGGGTGCGCTGCTCCAGGACGGCCGGGTCCTGCGTGCGCTCGGAGCGCGGCTGGCTCGTGCGTTCTGGCATGGGTCGCGGCGCCTCGTGGGGTTGAGATGGAGCCCGGACGATTCATGAGCCCGCGAGCCGGGAGTATGACCTGGATCACGACCAGTCGCCTGCCCGACCACCGTGCGGTGAGCGCGGAGGCTCAGGAATCGACGGGTCGCGCACGGACGCGCGACAGGCTCCGGCGACACGGCGGCGCCATCGTATCAGCCAGGGTTCTCCGCGATGCGAGTCGCACCGCAGGCCGCGTCGATTTCGTAGTCGCCCGTCGGATCCGCCTCCCCCGTAATGCACGTGAAGCAGGCGAGGCCGGCCTCCGCGGACCCGATCACCCAGATAGGCTCACCACACGAACAGCGCAGGCCGGACCTGTAGCCCTCGAGCGCTCTCCCGAGGCGAGCCCGCAGGTCGGCCGCGTCGGCTCTCGGGTGGGACTTCAGGTGGAGCCGCACGTAATCGTCGAGTGATATCGGAACGAAATTGGATTTCATGATGTCTCCATCGGGAACGCAATACCCCCACGACAGCACTCGCCAACCTTCGCCGACACCGAGTACCGCCGGATCACGCCCGAGACAATCCCATTCGCAGCGGCGAACTCCAGCCGCCCCGGGTCGTGTCGCTCAGGGAGTTCGAGCGTCGGGCCCTGGCGGCACCCGTGGGCACCCGCCGCGAGTTCACGACTTCCCTGACCACCGGCACGCCACGGCTCGAACGCCGCGGCGACGGGAAGCAACGCGCGACGGAACTCCTCCTGGAGAGAAAATGCGGCCGGCTTCCCCAGCGAACGCCTCGTCGCCTTACTCGGCTGCTCCATCGAATGACCCTCCGGCGCCTTGATGTTCTGATCTGCTCGATTCGCCCCGCTGCAACGGCGCGTCGACTGGGAAGTCGCCGGTCGGAGCAGGGACCCGGAAGCCTCTCATCCGCGAGCCCGACCATATCCCATTCCAAAGCGTGCCTTGCGCGCGGCCCGATCTACCTGCGCCGTCCGATGCGCAGGTTGGCGGTGCCCAGGTAGATCTCGCGCAGAAAGATACTGAGGCTGCCCACCAGGGCCGCCATGGCGGTCACGAACATGATCGAGATCACGGTCTCCATGTTGATCTTCATGGCACTCCCGACGAAGAGCAGCGCGATGACGAGACACACGAGCAGTGCACAACTGGTGCTGAGCGTGAGTGCCATGTTCACCATCCAGGCCCGGTGCGAGAGCATGGACATCTCGGAGTGCATCTCCGCCCGCCGTTCATCGGGCGCGGCGTGCAACCGGTCCTCGAGCAGACGCGCGCGGTCGATGATGCGCGCCAGCCGGTTGGTCAGGACGGTCAGGATCACCCCCACACCGGAGAGCAGGAACACCGGCGCGACGGCGAGCTGGATCACGTGGACGACGTTGGGAGTGGCGCTTGCTGCGGGCATGGTCCCTCCAGGAGCATGGAGTCTGCCCGGCGGCGGGACGATCCGCAACCGGCCGGATCCGGATCCGAATGCAGGACGTCCCCACTCGCGTGTCAGCTGGCCGGGCAGCGCGCGCCGGTGGCCGCACATCGGCTGCGGCGTCGCCGTCCTGCCGTCGGCCGCGCCGCCCGCCTGGTTCCCGACCGTGGGCGCGAGGACCGAGTTCCGTCCGCAACTGGAGGCAACGAGCGCGAGGAATGCACACGAGGCGTCGCCAGGATGGACTTCGGGAGGATCGCAACCTCGAACCGTGTTCTGCTCCGGGGCGCCGAAACACACTCGCGGATTCAGCTCCCTGGCATCGCGGAGACGGTCCTGGACTGCTCTTCACGCGCGGGATCCGCGCCCGGGCCTGGCCGGCGGGGCCGCTCGTTGACTAACCCTCGAATGTCGCGAGACTATGCATCTGTAGTCGCTCCCCACTCGACGAAGGAGACCCGGTATGAGGCCGCCGCGGGACATCTTCACCTGCCGTTCGCTGGCATCTGCCCTGTGTTGCGCATTGCTGGTTCTCACCCTTGCGCCGGCGCGGCGCGCCGGGGCCGCCACCCCGTCCGACCGCAGGTCCCTGGCGGTGGCCGGTGACAAGAAGCAGGTCCCCAAGCCGAAGAGCGAGCCTCGCTACAAGCCCGGGGCGGACGACAAGAAGAAGAGCGACAGCGACGACGACAGCAAGAGCGGCGGATTCTTCGAGAGCTGCCTCGACGTGATCCTCTCGGGCGCGTTCGACGGCATCTGCACCCCTTCGCATTCCGCTCAGCCCCCGCCTGCGCCTTTCACTCCACGCTCGCCAGGATCGCCGGACCCGCTCGCCCCGCCGTCCTCCCAGGATCTCGTCCTCGATGTGCATGCGTGGGCGGTGAGCGACCACGGCTGGCTCACGGCGGCAGCGCCCGGGGACAGCGTCATGCTGCTGCGCTCACCGTTGGAACAAGGCCGCCCGGATGAGGACGCGGGGCACCTGCCGGCCGGGACCGAGGTCGTCATCATCGAGACGCACACGCTGACCCGCGGTGTCGAGCTGCGCGTGCGCCCTGTGGATGCCGTCGAACCGGTGGGTTGGATCCCGAGCGCGGCGCTCGCCACGGCACCGCCCGCGGTGGCCGCATCACCGACGGCCGACGCTGCCGCACTTCCTCCCCATCCGTACCCACCACAGCAGGGACCGGCGCGGGCGGGAGTCCAGGTCGTGCTGGGTATCGGGGCATTCGGCAACCGGGAGCTTCACCACGAGTTCCGTCAACCGGGATTCCGCGGAGCGCTCGGCTACCAACGCTTCGAACGCGGTGGCTGGCTCTGGGGGCCGAGCCTCGGCGTACGTGGCTACACGGGCAATGCGCAGATGAACTATGAATCCTCCGTGACAACGGACTGGCCGGGCGCTTCCGAGTACACGATCGGTGACTTCGCCATGGTCGCCGGCCAGCGGGAGGGCAAGCACCGGGGATTCGGCTGCGGCTGGTCGGCCGGCCCAGCGATCTTCTGCATGTACGAGCTTTCCGACGTCACCACGATCGACAACACGACGGGTGCGCTGCGCCGGCACGACGAGACGCTCGGCCGCTGGACCGCAGGGGGGGTCGCGAGCGCGACGGCAGATTGGAACGTCGCGCCCGGAGCGGACGTCGGCCTGCGGATCGAGGGTTATGTCGCCGGATGGGACGGCCGGGAGGAGAAGTCCCTCACCAGCGATTTCATCCATGCCCCGCTCTGCGGTTTCGATGTCGGACTCTGCGTCAATTTCCGGATCTACTGACGCCCGCCGTCGCGTGCGCGTTCGCCCGGCTCTTCGTTGGCTGCTCGCCGCGCTCCTCTCGACGGGGACTTGCGGTGAACAGGCCGCCGCGGCCGCGCAGACCGACGAAGCGCCCGCGGCGACGGGCGCGATACGGTTCTACCAGCGCTACATCTCCTCGTTGCGAGAGGGTCACTGCCCGTTCGACCCCAGCTGCTCGGAGTATGCCGCGCAGGCGATCGCAGTGTACGGCGTGGTGAAGGGTTCGGCGCGGGCGGCGGACCGGCTCGTGCGCTGCAACTCCTCCGCTGCCCGTTCCTATTCCCGCGGCCCCGATGGGCGCCTGTGGGATCCGGTGGACGGATCCGCGGCGCCGGGCGCCCTCCCGCGCATCCCGCGCTGGATGCTCGTGGCGGGAGAACCGGAGGACCCGCCCCTCCCGGCGACTCTCGATCCGGACCGGCGCTCGCGTCTCGTGGAAACCGTGGCCTTCGCGCTCCAACTCGAACGGCGCGGGGACTGCGAGCGCGCGTCCACGGAGTACCAGCGCGCCGCCAGCCTGGCAGGGCAGCCGGAGGCGGACGCATGGGCATTTGCCCGCATCGGCGAGTGCCGCTTCGCTGCGGCGCAGTGGTCCGCCGCCGAAAGCGCCTTCCTCACCTCCGGCATGCTGGCCCCGGGGCACGCAGAGCGCACCCTCGCCGTCTATCGCGCGGCCGTGTGCCGGTTCGACGCCGGCGCCTACGCGGCGTGCGAGCGAGTGCTCGCCGACTCCAGCGCCGCCGATCCCGCGGTCCCGGCGGATCGCGTCGCCGCCCTCCGCGGGCTGTGCGCGCTGGCGCGCGGCGGCTGGTCCTTCGCTGCTGGCGAGTTTCGGCGCGCTGCGTCCCTGAGCGCCGAGGACGAGGCCCGTACGCGCATCCTGCGACTGGCGCCGTTCGCCGCCCGCGGCCCCTCTCTGTCTCACCGTTCAGCGGCGATCGCGGGCGCCTTGTCCGCCGTGATCCCGGGCGCGGGCCAGACATACTGCGGCCGCCCGGGCGACGGCATCCGCCACCTGCTCATGGACTCGGCGTTGGCGTGGACCGTGGTCTCGCTCGCACGCGACCACCGCGGGCCTGCCGCCTACCTGACCGCGGGCGTGGCTCTGCCCTTCTACCTCGGCAACGTCCTCGGCGCGCAGGCCGCCGCTCGACGCCACGACCGGCAAGGGCGGTTGCGCCTGCTCCGGAACGCCATCAACGACAGCACACGCTGAAGCACCGGCCGCGCCCTTCGCTCAGTCCGCCAGGCCCAGCCTCGCGAGCAACACACCCCATCGCGGATCGGCGTGCAGTAGCCGGAACCGGGGAGTCCCCTTGATTCCGGACATCCCTGCGTCCCGCTGGGCGAATGCGCGTTCCAGCCATTCGAACGCCGCGTCCGGCTCGCCACGCGCCGCATGCACCTCCGCGATCTGGTAGGCGCCGCTTTCCGCGTAGCTCGCACACAGCTCGCGCAGCGCCTCGTCGGATTCCCTTGGGCGGCCCATCGCGAAGTGAACGATGGCGAGGGCCCAGAGACGGGACTCGGCATTGCGCTCCTTCATGGCTTCGGCGAGTGCCTCCTCCGGACGCCCCCGCATGAGCAGGAACTCGGCGAGCGCAGCTTGCATGCCGTTCCTGTTGGGGGCCAGCTCCAGTCCTCTCCGGCAGGCGGCTTCCGCTTCCGCGAGACGCTCCGCCGCGTGCAGCGCCATGCCGAGGTGGCTGTAAGCCGCGGCGCTGAGCGGATCCTGCTCCACGCCGATGCGGGTCAGGCGCAGCGCCTCGTCGATGCGACCCATGATCAGGGCCACCATGCCGGCCCGGCGAAGTGCGAGCGCGTTGCCCGGCGCCAACTGCAGCGCGCGGCGGGACGATGCCTCCGCGCCGCGCCAGTCCCAGTCATGGAAGATCTGGATTCCCGCCATCTCGGCGTGTCCCTCGGCCAGATCCGGCTCCAGTTCCAGCGCCCGGACCACGGCCTGTCGCGCGCGATCGGACCCCGCCGCCAGCGGGACCCAGCCCACCGTCGCTTCCGTCGAGTAGGCTCCGCCGAGTTCCGCCCAGGCCAGCGCGTTCTCGGGATCCAGCGCCAGCGCCTCCTGCAGGCGACGGATTCCCATCGCCACGTCCTCACGCGTCCGCCGGTCCAGGAAGTGGCGCGCCTGCAGACAGAGCCGGTGCGCCTCGGCGTTCCGGCCGCGCCCGAGCGCCGCCCTTGCCAGTTCGTCCCTCACGCCGCCGCTCGTTTCCGAATCCGCATCCTCGCCCAGCAGCGTCGCACGCAGTTCCTTCACCACGGAGCCCGCGATGTCGTCCTGCACGGCGAAGATGTCGTCCAGCGCGCGGTCGTACGTCTCCGACCACAGCTGGTAACCGTCCGCGACCTTCACGAGTTGCACCGAGATGCGCGCGCGGTTCCCGGACTTGCGGACGCTGCCCTCGAGCACTGTGGCGACGTTGAGGGCGTTGCCGACTTCTGCAATCGTCGGGTTCGTGCCCTTGAATCGGAACGACGAGGTTCGCGCCGCCACGCGCAACCCGCGGATCTTGGCCAGCACGTTGAGCAGCTCGTCCGCAAGCCCGTCCGAGAAATACTCGTCGTCCGCGTCCCGGCTCCGGTTCACGAACGGCAGCACCGCGATGGATGCGATGCCCCGCGGGACAGGCTCCGTGTGTGTCCCGCCCGTGCCCGCGAGTTCCATGCAGCGCAGTTCATTGCGCACGTCGAGTGCGGTCTGGAACCGGGCGCGCGGCTCCTTGGCGAGACAGCGCCCGACGATCCGATCGAAGTCGGCCGGGAGATCGGGGCGCACGATCGCCAGCGACAGGGGCACATCGCGCAGGATGGCCGAGCTGACGTCGGCCGCCGTCGCTCCGGTGAAGGGCCTGCGCCCGCCGGCGAGTTCGTAGAGCACGGTTCCCAGCGCGAACAGGTCGGTGCGCGCGTCCACCGCTTCACCGCGGACCTGTTCCGGAGCCATGTACGGCACGGTTCCCACGAGCTGCCCGGGCGTGGAGACCGGCGAGGCCCACGTTTCCGCGTTCGTCGTGACCAGGTTGCGCTCCTCCGACTCGCGCTTCGCGAGCCCGAAGTCCAGCACCTTCACGCGACCGTCGCGGGTGACCATCACGTTCGCGGGCTTGAGGTCCCGGTGCACCACGCCCCGCTCGTGCGCGGCGACGAGCGCGTCGGCGACGCCGATGCCGATCTCGAGCAGGCGCGAAACCGGAAGCCCGCCGGGCGTCACCAGCTTGTTGAGGCCCTGGCCATCCACGAGTTCCATGGTCAGGAAACGGATCCCGTCGCATTCCTCCACCGAGTAGAGCACCACGATGTTCGGGTGATTGAGTCCGGCCACCATTCGCGCCTCGCGCTCGAATCGCTCCAGGTGGTCCGGGTCGCGAGTGTAGGCTTCGGCAAGCACCTTGATCGCCACGTCACGCGCGAGCCGCGCATCGTGCGCCCGGTACACCTCGCCCATGCCCCCGGCGCCGATCGGTGCGAGGATCTCGTACGAACCGAGCCGGGTGCCCACGGTCAGGAACATCGGGGACATCTACCCCTTTCTCGGCAGCGAACCGGCGGCGGGCGGGGCCACGCCCGTCAATCCAGCCTGACGAAGCAGCGCCGGTCCACGCGACCCGGCGAGCGCAGGATCAGCCAGTAGACACCGGCGGGAACGGTGCGCCCGTCGTCGCGCCTTCCCTCCCACACCACGTCGTGCGGACCGGCCTGGAGTGGCTCACCTGCGGCAAGAGTGCACACACGACGTCCCGCGAGATCGACCACGGCGAGGTCCACTGTCCCCGGACGGTCGAGGGTCAAGGTGATGTCGACCCGGCCCCGCGACGGATTCGGGATCACCGCCCTGAGTCCGGGCGCCGCCGACGGCCCGTCCACGCCCAGCGTGAGGACGGGCTTCGCGTCCACGACCAGGACCGAGTCGTAACAGTAGAACCCGTGCACCGCGCATGAGAGATCGAGCCGGGGAAACGGCGCGGTGACCGGCACGAGTCCACTGTCGAAGTGTTGTGCTGGTCGCCCCTGGATGACGAGATCGAGCGTGAGCTCCTGCACCAGAGCGACCTCACCACCGATCACGTACTTCCCCGAGCCGGTGATCGCGACCGCACCGGGGCCATTGTCGAAGGACGCGAGGAAGTGCTCGATCGCGTAGTGCGTATAGAGCGGGTCGCTCCCAGCCAGGACGAGCGTGAAGCTCCCGCAGGCGGGCCGCGCCACGATGGCGCACGCGCACGGATCCTGGCAGCCGACCTCGAGCGCGCTGGGCGGCGAGATGAGGGCGTAGAGATTGCCGGCGGCATCGGCGGGCGTGCCCACGCAGGGTGCCATCCAGACCATGCCTGCCGCGAACGCCGAGAGAGCGGGCGCACCGACTCGAGCCATGGGATTTCCTCCGGTGGCCGGTTGTGAAGCGCGCGGTGGCGACCCCGTCGCGCGACGACCACGGACAACCCTACGCCCCCTGGTCGAGGACGGGGAACGCCTTTCTTGCCGCGCGTGGCAAACCGTTGCCCGGCGATGCAACTCTGGCGCCACGGAGCCACGAGCACGTTTCGTGCATGACCTTCGCGAACACATGGCACTCCAGCCTAGTGTCCTGTCCCAGGAGTCGCTTGGCAGTCGGCGCCCGCTATGCTCGGCCGGCTGCGTTGCTCCTCCTCGACGTATCCTATGGGTACGACTTCGTCG
>CAIXRL010000192.1 GCA_903921835.1 Candidatus Eiseniibacteriota bacterium
AGCCGAGATCCCTCGACATCGACGTCGTCGGGGATCTCATGATCCACGATATCGACGCGGTGCTGCACCTGACGGGGCGCACGCCGGCCAACATCTCCGCCGTCGGGGTCGCGGTGCTCTCGAGCAACGAGGACATCGCCAACGCCCGGCTCGAGTTCGACGATGGCTGCGTCGCCAACCTCACGGCGAGCCGGGTCTCCGTGGAACGGTTGCGCCGGATCCGCTTTTTCACCGGCAACGCCTACGTTTCCGTGGACCTGTTCGGCAAGTCGGGTGAGGCGTTCGTGATCAAGGATCCGGGTTCGTTCCGGCCCGGCCACGCCGATCCGCTGGCGCTCCTTGCGGGAATTCAGCGCACGACGCTGGCGGTGGGCGAGGGTGAGCCGCTGACGCTGGAGTTGCGGGCGTTCGCGTCCTCACTGCGCGGCCGGGGGGAGGGCGCGGCCTCGGCGCAGGCCGGCCGCGACGCGCTGTACGTCGCGGAGGAAGTGCGCGAGGCCATGCGGCGCCGGGCGCTGCAGTGGTCGCCTCGCTGACGGGCAGTCCGTCCGCCGTGGAGGCTGCGCGCCGCGTGCTCATCGTGGCGGGCGAGCCCTCGGGCGACCTGCACGCCGCGCACCTCGTGCGCGCGCTGCGCGGGCTGGGGTCGTTCGACGTTCGCGGGGTCGCCGGCCCGCGCATGCGCGCCGAAGGAGTCGAGCCGCTGGTGGCGCAGGAGTCGCTCGCGGTCATCGGTTTCAGCGGCATCCTCGCCCGGCTCCCGGCGCTGCTCGCGGCGCGGCGCGCCCTGCTGCGCGCGCAGGAGCGCTGGCGGCCGGACGCCGTCGTGCTCGTGGACTACCCCGGCTTCAACCTGCGCCTCGGTCCCGAGCTCAAGCGGCGCGGGGCGCGTGTCTTCTACTACATTGGCCCGCAGGTGTGGGCGTGGCATCCCGGGCGCGCGCGGGAGATGGCGCGCTGGGTGGACCGGCTCGCCGTCGTCTTCCCGTTCGAGGAGCCGATCTTCCGCGGCGCGGGCGTGCCCACGACGTTCGTCGGCCATCCGCTGCTGGACGAGCTCGCGCCGGAGACGGACGAGGCCACGCTCCGTCGCGAGATCGGCGCGGCGGCGGACGCGCCCATCGTCGGGCTGCTGCCGGGCAGCCGTCGCGGCGAGCTCGCGCAGCACGCGGGAGTCATGCTCGACGCGGCGCAGCGCCTGCGGCGCGAGCACCCGCGCATCGCGCCGGTGCTCGCGCTGGCGGAAGGACTGTCGCGCGAGTCGCTGCCGGCTGCGGCGCTCGAGGGCGTGGCGGTCGTGCGCGGCCGCACGCGTGCGGTGCAGGCCTTCGCGGCGTGCTGCGCGGTGGCGTCCGGCACGGCGACGCTCGAGACCGCGCTGTTCGCGACGCCGCACGTGATCTGCTATCACGTCGGACGGCTCAACTTCGCGATCGCGAAGCGGCTGGTGAAGCTCTCGCACATTGGCCTGCCCAACATCGTCGCCGGCCGGGAGGTGGCGCCCGAGTTGATCCAGGATGCATTCTCGGCCGGTGCACTTGCGGGCCTGCTGGGCGGCTGGCTCTCCGCGCCCGCCACGCTCGCGCGCCGGCGCGCGGAACTGGCCGTCGTGCGCGAACGGCTTGGAGGCCCCGGCGCGTCGGAGCGCGCCGCCCGCGCGGTCGTGGAGGTGCTCGCGTGAGCGGGGCGCGCTACCCGTGGTGGCTCGAGCCCGCCGCCGTGGCGGGTGCACTCGCCGTGCGCGCCATGGGCGCCACGTGGCGCGTGGAGACCACGCGGGACCCCGGGTACGCGGCGGCTGAGGAGCGCGGGGAACGCTTCATCTTCGCGTTCTGGCACGCGCGACTCCTGTCGCTGGTGTACGTTCGGCGCGACGAGGGGGCCGCGGTGCTGGTGAGCCGCCACCGCGACGGCCAGCTCATCACGCGCGTTCTCGAACGGATGGGCTTCACGACGGCGCGCGGGTCGAGCACGCGTGGTGGCGAGGCGGGCGTGCGCGAACTCCTGGTCGCGGCGCGCTCGGGCCGCCACATCGGGATCACCCCGGATGGCCCCCGCGGGCCGGCCGGGATCGTGAAGGAGGGCCTCGTTTACGTGGCCGCGCGCAGCGGGCTGAGGATCGTTCCGCTCGCCACCTCGGCGCGGCTCTCCTGGGCTCTGGGGTCATGGGACCGTTTCCGCGTGCCGAAGCCCTTCGCGCGCCTCGTCGTCACCTACGGCGCCCCGATCGCGGTCGTGGAGCCCGACGAGGCGGCGCGCGAACGCGTCCAGGCCGCGCTGCGGTCGGTGACCGAGGCTGCGGTGCGCTGCTCGGGGGAACGCGCGTGAGCCTGCTCTGGAGCGCGTACCGCATGTTCGCACCGGTGCTGGGAGGGATCGCGCCGGCGGCGGAGATGTTCGCCTCGCCGCTCGAACGCGCGGTGTGGCGCGAGCGGCTCGGCTCGGTGTCCGCGGTGGGCGGCTGCGACGCCTGGGTGCACGCGGCCTCGCTCGGCGAGGCGAGCGCGGTGCCGCCCTTCCTGCGCGAGCTGGAGGCGGTTCATCCCGGTTCGCGCTACTGGCTCACCGCCACGACGCGCACGGGGCGCTCGGCGCTGGCGGCCGCGGGCCCGCCGGTGTCGCTGGCGCCGATCGATTCGCCGCAGGCCACGCGCCGGTTCCTCGCGGGCGTCGCCCCGCGCCGCGTGTTCCTCATCGAGACCGAGCTGTGGCCGCACTGGCTGCTGCGCGCGCGCGAGCTGCGTCTGCCGGTCGCGGTGGTGAGCGCGCGGCTCAGCGAGCGTTCCGTGCGGCGCTATCGCGGCCTCGGCGCGGAGCTGCGCGGACTCGTCGCCGGGCTGGCGGCGGTGCTTTGCAAGGGCGATGAGGATCAGCGGCGCTGGCTGGCGATCGGTGCGCCCGCGCAGCGCACGCGCGTCGTGGGGAACCTGAAGAGCGACGGCCTGCCCGAGCCCGCGCCGGACCGCGCCGCGGCGCGAGCCGGGGCGGGGCTCGATCCCGCCCGCCCGCTGCTCGTGCTCGGAAGCCTGCGGCCGGGCGAGGCCCGAATGCTCGCGCGCGCCTGGCTCGCGCAGCCGGACGACGTGCGAGCGCGCTGGCAGGTGGTGGCGGTGCCGCGGCATCCGCACGCCTCGCGCGAACTGCGGGCCGAGGCGGTGGGAGCCGGCGTTCCGATCGCGCCCGACGCGGTGCCCGCCGGCGGCTGGCGGTGGGACGACCGCATGGGCGTGCTGGTGGGCTGGTACCGGGCGGCGGAACTGGCGTTCGTGGGCGGCAGCCTCGCGGCCTTCGGCGGCCACAATCCGCTCGAGCCCGCCGCCTGCGGCGCGGCGGTGCTCATGGGACCGCACCACGCCTCGCAGCGCGACTCCGTGCGCGCGCTCGACGCCGCGGGTGGCATCGTGCTCGCCGCGGGCGGTGAACCGCTGGCGGCCGCGCTGGGCGGGCTGCTGCGCGACGACGCGCGCCGCACCGGGAGAGCGCGCTCGGCGCTCGCCGTGGCGCGTGCCGGGCGTGGATCTGCGGCGCGCGCGGTCGCGGCGCTGGTGGAGATGGGTCTGTGGCCGGCGTGAACCCGCCCTGGCTGGCACCGCTCGCGGACCTCTACGGTCTCGGGTGGGAGTGGCGGCGCGAGTCGTTCGCGCGCGGCTGGCGCACGCAGCAGCGCGTCCCGGCGCGGGTGGTGAGCATTGGCAACCTCACCGTCGGCGGCGCGGGCAAGACGACGCTCGCGCTCGCGCTCGCCGCCATGGCGCGCGACCGCGGGATGGACACCGCCGTCGTGTGCCGGCGTTACCGGCCGGGGCCGGGCGGGGAAGGCGACGAGGAACGCATGTACCGCGCTGCGCTCGGCGGCGGGCGCACGTTCGCCGGGAGCTGTAAGCGCGATCTCGCGCAGGCCGCGGCGGCCGCGGGCGCCCGCCTCGTGCTCGTGGACGACGGCTTCTCCCACTGGCCGCTGGCGCGGGACGTGGACGTGGTGATGCTCGACGCGACGGACCTGTGGGGCGGCGGTGCGCTGCTGCCCGCGGGGCGGATGCGCGAACCGCGTCGTGCGCTGCAGCGTGCGCATGCGCTCGTGATTTCGCGGCTCGCCCCGGGCGAGGATCCCGCGCCGTGGTTCGCCGAGGTGCGCAGTTTCGCGCCCGCGGCGCTGCTGGCCGCGGGCCGCCACCGCATCACGGGTGTGCGCGACGCCGGCGGGCTCGCGGTGACGCCCGGAGGCCGCGCGCGCGTGGTGACGGCGACGGGCAATCCCGCGGCGGTCGCGCGCACGGCGGAGGAGGCGGGGTACGGTCCCGTCGAGCTGGCGGCGTATCTCGACCACCACTGGTTCAGCGTCGCGGAAGCCGATCGCGAAGGTGACCGGGCGGGCGCGGGCACGCTGCTCGTGACGGCCAAGGATGTCGTACGCTGGCCCGCGCAGGCCTCGCGCCAGCCCCACGTGCTGGGGGTGGGCTGGGAATGGGTCGCGGGCGGGGAAGCCATCGCGCGGCTCGTCATGGGTGAAGGAGCCTGAGCATGATCACGGAGACCGACATCCTCATCCTGGGCAGCGGCATCGGGGGCCTGATGCTCGCCCTGAAGGCGGCGCGCTGCGGCGACGTGCTGGTGCTGACGAAGAGAGCCGCGGACGATTCCAGCACCAACCGGGCGCAGGGAGGCATCGCGGCGGTGTTCGACCGTGGCGACAGCTTCCGCTCGCACGTTGCCGACACGCTCAAGTGCGGCGCGGGTCTTTCGGACCCCGATGTCGTGCGCGCAGTGGTCGCCGAGGCGCCGGAGCGCGTCGAGGAGCTGGCGCGCCTGGGCGTGGCGTTCAACCGCAGCGGGCGAACGTTCGACCTGGGACGCGAAGGTGGTCACACGCACCGCCGCATCGTCCACGCCACCGACCTGACGGGGCGCGCGGTCGAGCGGGCGCTGCTCGACCGCGTCCGGGCGCATCCGCGAATCCGCGTGCTCGAGAACCAGCTCGCCGTGGACCTCATCCTCGACTCCCGCCTGAGCGGCCGGCGGCCCGCCTCGCCGCGCGACGCGTGCTGGGGTGCGTACGTGATGGACCG
>CAIXRL010000193.1 GCA_903921835.1 Candidatus Eiseniibacteriota bacterium
CTGCTCGTGCTGCTGACGACGTTCACCACCGTCATCGCCGTGCTCGGCGCGTGGACGGCGGTCGAGAAGCGTCCGAAGCAGTTCTACGCGCTGGTGCTGGCCCTGGAGGCCGGCATGATCGGTACGTTCTTCTGCCTCGACCTGCTGCTCTTCTACGTATTCTGGGAAGCCATGCTGATCCCGATGTACCTGCTGATCGGCGTGTGGGGCGGGCAGCGGCGCGTGTACGCCGCCGTGAAGTTCTTCCTCTACACCATGGCCGGCAGCGTGCTCATGCTGGTCGCCATCCTGTGGCTGTGGTTCACGCAGCGGGGCATGAGCGGGGTGGCGTCGTTCGACCTGCCGACGTTCTACGCGCTGACCCTCCCGCCGGCGCAGCAGCTCTGGCTCTTCCTGGCGTTCGCGTTCGCGTTCGCGATCAAGGTCCCCATGTTCCCGCTGCACACGTGGCTGCCCGACGCCCACGTCGAGGCGCCGACCGCGGGCTCGGTCATCCTGGCCGCCGTGCTGCTCAAGATGGGCACTTACGGCTTCATCCGCTTCGCCATGCCCATGTTCCCCAACGCACTCCTGGTGTGCGGGCCATGGATCGCCTGGCTCGCGATCGTCGGCATCCTATACGGCGCCCTGGTCGCCATGGTGCAGCCGGACCTCAAGAAGCTCGTCGCGTACTCCTCGGTGAGCCACATGGGCGTTGCGATGCTCGGCCTGATGGCGATGAACTCGCAGGGCTTCGCGGGATCGATGATGACCATGCTCAACCACGGCGTCTCGACCGGCGCGCTGTTCCTCCTGGTGGGAGTCATCTACGAGCGCCGGCACACGCGCCTGATCGCCGACTTCGGCGGGTTGTGGAAGGTGATCCCGGTGTTCTCGGTGATCTTCATGGTGGTGATGCTCTCCAGCATCGGGCTGCCGGGGACCAACGGGTTCATCGGCGAGTTCCTCGTGCTGCTCGGGACGTTCCGCCACGACGTCGTCTGGGCCTCCGTGGCGGCAACGGGCGTCGTGCTCTCGGCGTGCTACATGCTCTGGATGTTCCAGCGCGTCGTGTTCGGCACCGTGACGCACGAGGAGAATCGCAAGCTCGAGGACCTCTCGCTGCGGGAGCGCCTGGTGTTCGCGCCGCTGCTGGTGCTCATCTTCTGGATGGGCGTGGCGCCGCAGCCGTTCCTGGACCGCATGCAGCCGGCGCTCGATCGCACGCTGGCGCTGACCCAGACCCGCGCCGCCCAGTCGGCGGTGCCGGTCCCCGCGCCCGCCGTGCCGCTGGCCGTGCGCGCGCAGGGAGGTGCGCGATGAACGTGGTGCCGCAGCCGTCGTTCCTGGCCGTGGACGGGTGGGCGCTCGGCCCGCTCATCGCGCTCACGCTGGGCGTGCTCGCCCTGCTCCTGCTGGAGCTGGTGCCGCAGCGCGAGAACGGCAACCGCGGCCCGATCGTCTCGCTGCTGGCGCTCGCCGCCGCCGCCTGGGCCGCCTGCCACGTCGCGCACGACAAGCGCCTGCTCTTCGAGGGCATGTTCGTGCACGATCCGATGACCGTGTTCTTCACGCTGCTCTTCTGCGCCGTGGGGGCCCTGTCGGTCCTCATCTCGTGGGACTACCTCAAGCGCACGAGGATCAACGCTGCCGAGTACTACGCCCTGCTGCTCGCGAGCATCATGGGGATGATCGTGATGGCGGCGTCCAACGACCTCATCACCATCTTCCTGGGCCTCGAGCTGATGTCGCTCTCGCTGTACGTCATGGTCGGATTCCGCCGCGCGCGGCTGGATTCGACCGAGGCCGCGCTCAAGTACTTTCTGCTGGGCGCGTTCGCGTCGGGGTTCCTGCTGTACGGCGTCGCGCTGCTGTACGGCGCGACCGGCACCACGAACCTCGCGCGTCTCAGCGCGTTTCTCTGCGACACGCCGCTGCCACACAACCCGCTGCTGCTGATCGGGGCGCTGCTCGTCTTCACGGGCTTCGCGTTCAAGGTCGCCGTGGTGCCCTTCCACATGTGGACGCCCGACGCCTACGAGGGCGCGCCCACGTCGGTCACGGGCTTCATGTCCGCGGGCGCCAAGGCCGCCGGGTTCGCGGCGCTGCTGCGCG
This sequence comes from Candidatus Eiseniibacteriota bacterium, assembly GCA_903921835.1. Lineage (GTDB taxonomy): Bacteria > Eisenbacteria > RBG-16-71-46 > RBG-16-71-46 > RBG-16-71-46 > CAIXRL01. The sequence goes on from CAIXRL010000193.1 coordinate 2,095, forward strand.
TGGGCCTGCGCGTGCTGGGGCCGGTCCAGGGCGACTGGACCACGCTGCTCGCGGTGCTGGCGTTCCTGACCATGACCGTGGGCAACGTCACCGCGCTCGTGCAGCCGAACCTCAAGCGCATGCTTGCCTACTCCAGCATCGCGCACGCCGGCTACATCATGGTGGCGATTGCGGCGGGCGGGCCCGAGGGCGCGGCGGCGGCGGTGTTCTACCTCGCCGTCTACTCGTTCATGAACCTGGGCGCGTTCGCCATCCTCACCATGATGGGGGAGGGGCGCGAGGAGCGCGTGCTGCTCTCCGACCTCGCGGGACTGGGTTTCCGCCAGCCGCTGCTCGGCATCGCCCTGACCGTGTTCATGCTCTCGCTGGGCGGCATCCCGCCGACGTCGGGTTTCATGGGCAAGATCATGGTGTTCAGCGCGGCCATGAAGCGGCCCGAGCTGCTCTGGCTGGTGATCGCGGGTGTGCTCAACAGCGTGGTGTCGCTCTACTACTACCTGCGCGTCACCGTCTCGCTGTACATGAAGGAGCCCCAGGGCGACGGCGTTCACGTGTCGTGGGGCGCCGCGGCAGGTCTCGCCGTGCTGCTCACGCTCGCGGCGACGCTGTACTTCGGCCTGCAGTCGCACGGGTTGTGGGTGCAGGCGCAGGACGCGGTTCTCGGGCTGCTCTGACCCCACCCGCACCCACGGGGTGCGGCTTCGCGTTCGCGCGGCGCCGGGCCCGCCTGCGTTCAGGCGAGCGACGGCATTCGCAGCAGCAGCGCCTCGGCCCGCCCGCCCGCGCTGAGCGCCGCGACCGGGTCCGGCACGATCACCAGCGCGTGCGCACGCGACTGGGGCGCGAGGTGACCGGAGACCTGGTCGCCCGCGGGCGTCGCCCACAGCTCGCCCTCGCGCCACGCGAGGGCGCAGCGCACGAAGTCGGTGCGTCCCTCGCGCGAGGCAACGGCCTGCGCGAGGCGCACAGGCACGCGCGGCCTGTCGAGCTCGGCGAAGCCCTGCAGCCGCCGCAACGCGGGTCGCACCAGCGCCTCGAACACGCACACCACCGACGCGGGGTTCCCGGGCAGGCCGAAGAAGAGCCGCCCGCCGGGTCTGCCGAACGCCTGCGGCCGGCCGGGCCGCATTTCGACGCGCCACAGCTCGACCGGGCTGAGTTGCTCCAGCGCCTCCTTCACCGGGTCGAAGTCGCCCGCGGAGACGCCACCGATCGTGAGCACCACGTCGGCCTGACGCAGCGCGTCCGTGATGCTCTCGAGCACGCGTGCGGCGTCGTCCGGGAGCCGGGCGGCGAGCGTCACCTCGCCGCCCGCCTCGGTCGCGAGCCGCGCGAGCAGCGAGAGATTGCTGTCGCGGATGGCGCCGGGGCGCAGCGGCTCGGACGGATCGAGAAGCTCATCGCCGGTGGACAGCACCGCCACGCGCGGCGCGGGCCCCACGGGCACACCCACCACGCCCAGCGCCGCGAGCAGCGCTGCATCGTGGGTGGACAGTTCGCGACCCGCCGCCAGGACACGCTCGCCGGCGGCGACGTCCCGGCCGGCGGCGCGGACGTGCTCGCCGGCGTGCGGCGCGTGCCGCGCCCGGAGGGTTTCGCCGCCGTGCGCGTCCCGGCCGCGCGC
>CAIXRL010000194.1 GCA_903921835.1 Candidatus Eiseniibacteriota bacterium
ACCTTGTCCTCGAGCAGCGCGTGCGTGCCCACCACCAGCAGCGGCTCGCCCGCCGCGAGCCTCGCGTGCAGCAACCGGCGCTGCGCCGCGGTGCTGGCGCCGGTCAGCGCCGCCACCTCGATGCCCGCCGGCCCGGCGAGGCGCGCGAGCGTCGTGGCGTGCTGGCGCGCGAGCACCTCGGTCGGCGCCATGAACGCCACCTGGTGCCCCGCCTCCAGCGCCCAGGCGGCGGCGAGCAGCGCGACCGCGGTCTTGCCGCTGCCGACGTCGCCGATCACGAGCCGGTGCATCGCCCGCGGCTTCACGAGATCGCGGGCGATGTCCGCGACCGCCGCGGACTGGTCGTCGGTCAGCGTGAACGGCAGCGCGGCGCGCAGGCGGTCCGCGAGCGCGCCGCTGCCGGAGAGCGCGAGCGCGCGGCCCTCCTCGGCGAGCGCGCGGCGGCGCAGCTCCATCACCATCTGCAGCAGGAACAGCTCCTCGAACGCCAGCCGGTCGCGCGCCGCGTCGAGCGAGCCCTGCGACTCCGGGAAGTGGATCGCGCGCAGCGCGGCGCCCAGCGGCCCGAAGCCGCGCGCCGCCGACACGCTCGCGGGCACCGGGTCGGCGACCTGCGCCGCCGCCTCGTCGAGTGCGTGTCGCAGCGCCGTGCGCAGGCCGCGCGCGCTGACGCCCTTGGTGAGCGCGTGCACCGGCACGAGCCGGCCGGCGTGCAGGAGCTGCTCGAGGTCGCCCTCGACCACCTCGAACATCGGGTTCGACATGCGCCGGTCGACGGCGTCCCACTCGCCGCTCACCACCACCCGCACCCCGGGTCGCAGCGTGCGCGCGAGAAAGCTCTGCCCGAAGAAGTAGCACGACAGCGTGCCCGTTCCGTCGGTCACCGTGGCCGCGAAGTCGCCGCGGCCCGCCCGCGTGCGCAGCGCCGCGGCGTGCTTCACCTCGCCCACCACGGTGAGCAGCGTACCGGGCGTGAGGTCCCTGATCGCGACGAACCGGCTCGCGTCCAGCCACTCGCGCGGATAGTGGCGCATGAGCTGCTCGAGCGTGGTCACCCCGAGACGCTCGAACGCCTGCGCGCGCAGCGGCCCCACGCCCGGCAGGAACTGGACGCGGGTCAGCGGGTCGAAGTGCCGCGCGGCGGCGCGGTCGGCGGGTCTGCCGGGCGGAGCGGTCATGGCTGGACGGCCAGCCTACGGGCGCCGCGGCGGGATTGTCACGCGGCGGCGGACCGGCTTGGACGAGACCGGCGACGCGGAGTAGTTTTCGCGGGTTCTGCAACGCACCGCCAACCACTCCTCCCGGAGGCCGAATGAAACCCCTCGTGCAGGGCATGCTCGCCGCGTTCGTGCTCGTGGCCGCGCTGGGCGCCGCGTCCGTTCGCCCCGCGGAACCGTTCAACAACCCGGCCGTCACGTCGTACCGCGTCCTGCCGCTCGACAACCTGAACGCCGAGATTGCGAAGGCCGCGGCCGCGGGCGAGGCGTGGCCCCGCGACCCCGTGCTGGTGGGCCTGCACGCGTTCGGGAGCGGCCCCGAAGCGCTCGAGGAGCGCAGCGACCTCACGGTGCACTGGAAGGGCCGGCCCGAGGAGCACCCCAGGTCGGGCGAGCTGGTGATCGTGGAGCAGGACGCCAAGGATGACGCCGAGGCCGGCGAGTGGCAGCGTTTCGAAATGGCCAAACTGCCCGACCACACGTGGCGCGTGACCACGCACTACGCCGCGACCCGCTGCTGGCGCGGCCCACACGCCGGGAGCTTCACCAGGGAGCCCTGCCCGTAGGCATCCCGGACCGCCCCCGGGTGGCGTTCCGCGTCCCGGCCGCG
>CAIXRL010000195.1 GCA_903921835.1 Candidatus Eiseniibacteriota bacterium
CCGGCCGGGCAGCGTGTCGGGCTCGGTGCGCCTGGCGGACAGCACAGGTGTCGCGGGCGTGAACGTGGTGGCGCGCGGGCCGGCGGAGGCCACCGCGACGACCGACGCGGGCGGCTTCTACACGCTGGGCGAGCTGGAGCCGGGCAAGTACCGCATCGAGGTGCAGCACGACGGGCTCGAGCCGGGCGTGTTCCGGGAGGGCGTCGTGCTGCGCGAGGGCGAGTCGCGCGAGCTGGGCGTGCTGCGCGTGACGCCGCGCCCGCTGTCGCTGGCGTTCGTGCTGGCGCGCGAGGTGTTCCCGGTCACCGAGAAGCAGGAGATCGGCGTGCGCGCGTTCCGGCTGGGCGCGATCGACTTCACGCTGTGGCGGCTGCCCGAGGCGCGGCTGCTGGACGCCACCCGCGACTTCCGCACCGCGTACGAGCAGGGCAGCGACACCACGGGGCTGGTCCGCGTGGAGGCGTGGCGGCACGAGCTGCCCAAGGGCCAGCCGTTCGCGTGGCGCGAGGAGCAGATGCCGCTGCCGCACGAGCAGCCCGCGGGCGCGTACGTGCTCGAGGGCCGCGCGGGCACTCTGGCGCGCCGCGTGGTGTTCTTCGTCAGCGACCTCGGCCTGCTGGTGAAGCGCTCGCCCACGCAGACGCTGGTGTGGGCCGGCTCGCTGCGCACCGGCTTGCCGCTGGCGAAGACCACGCTGATGTTCGCCGGCGCTCCTGCGCAGATCGACCGCACCCGGGGCGGGATCGACTGGTCGGCGGCGGTGGCGTCCGCGCGCGGCGGAGGCGCGGTCACGAACGAGGACGGCCTCTGCGTGCTGCCCGGCGGCAGCCTGCCGGTCGTGCGGCTCGTGGGCTCCTGCGACGGCCACGGTGTGGCCATCGCCTCGCCGCCGCTTGCCGGCGCCGCGCAGCAGGGCGGCGATCGCGTGTTCCTGTTCACCGAGCGCCCCATCTACCGGCCGGGGCAGGTGATCGACTGGAAGTTGTTCGCCCGCGCCGGCGCGGCGGACGGCTACACCGTGCCCGCGAGCGGCGGCGTCTCGCTCGCGCTGCGCGGTCCCGACGACGCCTCGGTCGACGTGACCGCAGCGACGCTCTCGGCAACGGGCAGCGCCGACGGCGCCATCACGCTGCCGCAGGACCTCGCGCTGGGCGACTGGACGCTCACCGCGACGTGGGGCCGCACCAGCGCCACGGCCGGTGTCGCGATCCAGCAGTACCGCAAGCCCGAGTACAAGGTGGAGGTGACGCCCGATCGCGATGTGCTGGTGAACGGCGACGAGGCGCGCTTCCAGGTGGCGGCGAACTACTTCTTCGGCGCGCCCGTCGTGGGCGCGAAGGTGCGCTACACGCTCTTCGAGACGCGCATCCCCGGCGAGGAACTGTGGGCCCAGGGCGAGGGCGAGGACGGCGAGGAGGGCGGCGGCTTCGGCCGCATGCTGGAATCGGGCGAGACGCGCACCGACATCGACGGGCGCGTGAACGTGAGCTTCACGCCGCAGCGCGTGGCGTACGACCGGCGGCTGTCGCTGGAGGTCGAGGTCGTGGACGCCTCGCAGCGCAGCGTGAGCAGCCGCGGCACGGTCACGGTGGGGCGCGGCCTGTACGTGGTGCAACTGAAGCCCGTGACCTCGCTGTTCATGGCGGGCCAGCCGCTGCAGGTGGACGTGATCACGAAGGACCACAAGGGCAACCCGGTGCAGGCTGCCGTGCGCGTCGAGCTGGACCAGGACGTGTGGAGTCCCATCGAGCGCCGCTACACGCGCTCCAGCCGCCCGCTGGCGTCGGTGACCGGCACCACCAGCGCGCTGCGCGGCACCACGCGGCTGACCGTTTCGCCGGCGACGACGCGCTGCGGCTACCTGACGCTGCGCGCGTTCTCGGACGACGCGCGCGGCAACCGCATCACCGCCGAGACCGGCATCTGGGACTACGACGAGGCGGTGTGGGAGTACGCGTACCGCTACCCGTCGCTGGAGGCGATCGCGGACCGGGACGAGTACGCGCCCGGCGACACCGCTCGCATCCTGGTCAACACCGACGTGCGCGATGCGGCGGTGCTGGTCACGGTCGAGGGCCGCGAGATCCGCGAGCACCGCGTGCAGCACCTGTTCGGCAGCAGCGGCCTGGTGAAGGTCGTGATCGGCGCCGCCGACGCGCCCAACGTCTTCGTTGCGTTGCACGTGCGCCGCGGCGCCGAGGTGCACTCGCGTGTGCTGGAGCTCAGGGTGAAGACGGCACGCCACGATCTGTCGATCACGCTCTCCGCCGACAAGGCACAGTACCGCCCGCGCGAGAAGGCGAAGCTGCACGTGGAGACGAAGGACGGCGGCGGGCGCCCCGTGGCGGCCGAGCTGGCGCTGGGAGTGGTGGACGAGGCCATCTACGCGCTGCGCGCCGACGCCACGCCTGACGCGCACGACGTCTTCTACGGCCGGCGCCCCAACTGGGTCACCACCGTGGTCAGCTTCCCGACGCTCTACTACGGCGGCGCCGACAAGGGCGAGCACGGCGACGTGCGCCGCGACTTCCGCGACGTGGCGCTCTGGTCGCCCACGGTCGCGACCGGCGCCGACGGCAGCGCCGACGTCGAGGTGACGTTCCCCGACAACCTCACGACCTGGCGCGCGACCGCGCGCGGCATCACCGCGGGCACGCTGGTGGGCAGTGCGGTTGCGAAGACGCTGGTCACCAAGGACGTGGTCGCGCGGCTCGCGGTGCCGCGCGCGTTCGTCGCGGGCGACGAGGCGTCGCTGGTTTCGATCGTGAACAACCGCTCGGCGCAGCCGCTCACCGGCGTGACCGAGGCGGTGGAGGTGAAGGGAGACGCGAAGCTGTCCGGCCCCGCGAGCACCACCGCGAGCATGGCCGCGGGCGGCGAGGCGCGCGCCGACTGGGCGGTGACGACCACGGCCCAGAGTCCGCGTGACGGCAGCGACGCAACCGCGACGTTCGTGTTCCGCGCCAGGGCCGCCAGCGACGCCGATGCGCTCGAGCAGGTCGTGCCGGTGCTGCCGCGCGCGGTGCCGCTGCTCTCGCAGGGCGCGGGCCGGATGGACGCCGCGTCGCAGGCGGTGAGCGTGCCGCTGCCCGCCGACCTGGTGCGCACCGGCAGCTCGCTGTCGCTCGAGCTGGCCACCTCGCCCGCGGCGGTCGCGCTGTCAACGACCGCGTGGCTGGGGAGCTATCCGTACGGCTGCACCGAGCAGACCGCGAGCGCGCTCCTGCCGGCCGCGAACCTGCTGGGTGCGGCGAAGCTGGCGCACGTGACGCTGCCGGGCTGGGACGATCCCGCGGCTCGGCTGACGCCGTACGTGCAGCACCTGATCGGCCTGCGCATCGCGGACGGCGGCTGGGGCTGGTGGAGCAGCGACGAGGATGATCCGTACTTCACCTCGCTCGCGGTGGACGCGCTCGCCAGCGCGGCGGCGGCCGGCATCCAGGCCGACGTGTGCGTCTCGACGATCCAGGCGGTCACGTGGCCGCTGCAACGCCTGCTGCAGAACGTGCGCAGCGCCGATGGCGAGGCGTACTGCGCGCTGCACCTGTCGGGCGTGGCGCGGATCGAGAACGCCTCGCAGCAGTTCGCCGACCTGCTGGCCGCGACCGAGACCATGGCGCAGGGCGCGTACAACCTGCGCGAGCAGCTCGGGCCGGGCGGACTCGCGTGCACGGCCATCGCCATGCACCGGCTGAAGCACGTCGCCGAGGCGAAGGCGCTGCTCGCCGCGTTGCTGGCGAAAGGCACGCGCGACGCGAACGGCATGCACTTCGGCGACGGCGACGATCCGTGGCTGGGCGACGGGACCGAGGCGACCGCGCTCGCGCTCTCCGCGCTGTCTGCGGCCGCGCCCGACGATCCGGCGGGGCCGGAGCTGGTGCGCGCGCTGGTGGGCCGCCGCGTGGGTGGTCACTGGAAGAACACGCGCGTCAGCGGGCAGGCCGCGCTGGGGCTGGCGGACTGGCTGGCGGCTCACCCGGTCGAACTGTCCGGCCGCACGGGCGCGCACGTCACGCTGAACGGCGAACGCGTGCTGACCATGACGCCCGCCGCCTCCGGGCCGTTCACGTCGGCATCCGTGCGCCTGGGCGGCGGCAAGCTGGCGCGGGGCGCGAACACGCTGGTCGTCGAGCGCGATGGCACCGGCCCGGTCTACTGGGCGTGGGACGCGCGCGCCAACGTGCCGAGCCCGGGCCCCGTGACGAAGGACGCGCGGCTGTCGGTGCGCCGCGAGTACCTGCTGGCCGAGCGCACCACCGATCGGCGGGGCCGTCCGCGCTGGCTCGCGCGCCCGATCGATCCGCAAGCTCCCGTGCGCATCGGCGAGACCGTGCTGGTCCGTCTCACGCTCGCCGCGCCGGCGGCGCTGGGCTATCTGCTGGTGGAAGACCCCAAACCCGCAGGCTTCGAGATCGACCAGGTGCTCCCGGATGGCGCCGACCGGCCTTACGGCACGTGGGGCGAGGTGCGTGATGATCGCGCGGCGTTTTTCGTGCGCCACCTGGACGAGGGGGAGAGCGCGATCGAGTACCTGCTGCGCCCCGAGGTGCCGGGCACGTTCACGGCCCTGCCCGCGTCCGCGGGCTCCATGTACGATCCCGGCCTGCTGGTGCGCAGCGGCGAGGCGAAGCTGCACCTGGTCGCGCGATAGACACGCTGGCGGGCGCCGCATGCCGCGGCGCCCGCCGATTCCAACAGCGTTCAGCGAATCGGCACAACGTGTGCCGGTTCATTGAACATCATTTGTGCCCCGCAGGCGGCGGGATCGAGATGTCCACGCGCTCGAGCGGCAGGCCCTCGCGGGCAAGCGGGTGCTCGAACTCCTTCTCCTTGCCGACCACGACGATGGACATTTCGTCCGGCCGGATGTGACTCCGCGCGGCCTCGAACGCCGATGCCGGCGTGACCGCTGCGAGCGCCTTCTGGTAGCGGGTCAGGTAGTCCAGCGGATAGCCCAGTTCCTGGTAGTAAGCGGCGCGGAACAGTGCGGAGGAGCGCTGCTCGAAGTTGAACACGAACTGGTTCTGCACCGATTCCTTGGCCTCGCGGAACTCCTCGTCCCCGAGCGGCGCGCGCAGGACACCGTCGATTTCGCCGCGCAGCAGCCCCAGCGCGGTGAGCGCCGAGTCGTTGCGCGTGAGCGCGTAGGCCATGAACACCCCGGGCTTGCGGTACTCGGCGCCCGCCGAGGCGCCGGTGCTATACGCCAGCCCGCGCTGGGCGCGGACGTGACGGTTGAGGCGCGACGTCGAGCCGCCGCCGAGCGCCTGCTCCACCACGTCCATCGCCGCGTGGCCGGGGTCGTCGATGCGATGGCCGAGCCCGACCACCAGAAGCGCGGACTGGGTGACGTCGTCCTTGGGCGCGAAGAACATCCGGCGCTGCGCGTGCGCGGCCACAGCCGGCATTTGCGGCGCCGGCGTGCCGCTGCGCTTCCAGCTCCCGAACACCGTGGCCAGGCGTCGCTTCATGTCGGCGCTGCGGAAGTCCCCGTACACCGCGATCACCATGCGCTCGGGCACGAACACCCGTTCGTGCAGGCGGCGGCAGTCCGCGCGTTCGATCGCGTCGACCGTGGCGTGCTCGGACGTGCGCGCCCACGGCGAGCCCCTGCCGTAGACGGCCTGCTCGGCGATCCGCGAAGCGATCGGCAGCATCTCGTCGTTGCGGCTGGCGATCGCCTGGTGCATGCCGACCCTGGCAAGCCGGATCTTGCCTTCCGGGAAGTCGGGCCGCTGGAGCACGTCGGCGAAGAGGCCCAGGACCTCGTCGGAGTTCTCCGTCAGGCAGCGAAACCCGCCGTACCCGAGCTCCAACGAGAGGGATGTGGCGACGCTGGCGCCGATGGCCGCCAGGTGGTCGTCCAGCGCGTCACCCGGGTGCGCCGTACTGCCGCCGCTGCGCATGACCTCGCCGGTGAGACCGGCGAGGCCGACCTTGTCGTCACCGACGAGCGCGGGACTCGAGGGGAAATAGGCGGTGCCGCTGACCACCGGGAAGGTGTGGTCCTCGAGCAGGAACACCACGCCGCCGTTCGCGAGCACGACGCGCTCGGGCTGGGCGATCCGCAGCGCGTGCAGCGGCGGCGGGACCATGTGGTGCGGATCGAAGCGCGAGTCCTCGGCGGCGGCGACCGTTCCCATCAGGGTCGCTGCGCACAACACGGCGAGAGCGGGACTGCAGGATGCGTGCCTCATGTCAGTGTCCTCCCGCGGTGGAGTCTGTTGGGGCCGGGTTCACGATCATCGCGGTGGTGCGGTTCATGCGCGTGAACGCGCTCCGCATGGCGTCCGCGAGTTCGGGCAACTGGAGGGCCTGCACGCGCTCCTGCGCGCGGAAGAACGCCCGCCAGTCGCCGTGGAGCGTCTGTGCCATGGCCAGTTCGCCTGCCAGCGCGGCATTGCCCTCGGCCGAACCCAGTTTCGCCGCGCGGACGCGCACCTTGTAGCCGTCCAGTTCGGCCTGGCGGAAGGGATGCGCCGTCACCGCGTCGTCGAGCACGCGGTAGATCTCGCGCTCGAGCGAGTCGGCAGCAACCCCGCTGGCCGGCACGGCAAGCACGCCCCAGAGCGAGGGGTACTTCTCGCCCGGGAAGCCCGTCGTGGTCTCGACGCTGACGGCCAGCCTCTTGTCCTTCACGAGCGTCTTCTGCAGGCGTGCGTGGTCTCCTCCCCCCAGAAGATCCGCGAGTGCGGAGTAGACGACGTAGCGCGGGTCGGTGCACGCGGGAATGTGCCAGCCCGTCATCAGGATGGGCTGCGCCGTGTCCTCGATGATGCAGCGCCGTTCGGCGCGCTGCTCCGGCTCGACCGTGTCGAGCGGGGGAGGCGCCGGGCCGGCGGGAATGTCCACGAAGTAGCGTTCGGCCATCGCGCGCAGATCGGCCAGCGTGACGTCCCCGACGACGGCGATGATCATGTTGGACGCCACGTAGTGCCGGTGGAAGAACTCCTCGCCCTGGGTCCGCGAGAACGCTTCCAGGTCGGACGGGAAGCCGATCGTGCCGAACCGATACGGGTGCGCTACGAACGCCGTGTGTACGAACTCCTCGGCGAGGCGCCCGAAGGGCGACGATTCGGTGCTCATGCGCCGCTCCTCGATCACCACTTCGCGTTCCTTGTAGAAGTCGCGGAACACCGGGTGTGCGAGGCGGCCACCCTCCATCGAGGCCCAGAGCTCGAGCCGGTTGGATGGAATGGAGTACATGTAGGCCGTGACGTCGCTGGACGTGTAGGCGTTGACGTCCCTCGCGCCGGCGCGTTCGAGGATGCGCGAGAACTCCTCGGTCTCCACGGTCGCGCCCTCCGCCTCCTGCGCCGCAGCAAACGTCTCGCCCAGCGTGCGCAGCCGTGTCGAGTCGGCGTGGATGCCCTTGTGGCGCTCGTTCACCAGCGCGGCGTAGGCGCGTTCCTCGGCCGCGAGGAGCGCTGGTTCGGCCGCTGCGTCCCTGGTCCCCACCCACGGAGTCCCCTTGAAGGCCATGTGCTCCATCATGTGGGCCAGCCCGGTCGTGCCAATCTGGTTGTCCGCCGAGCCCGCGTTGACGACCGTCTGGAAGGCGAACACCGGGGAGTCGTGGCGTTCCACGAGCACGAAGTGCAGACCGTTGGGGAGCGAGAACTCCTCGACCTGTGCCTCGAGCTTCTCGAGACCCGTGCGGGGTACTCCCGGGTGAACCGCAGGTCGGCCGGCGGCGCACCGGCCGCTGTCTGCGGCAATGCCGAGCGAGCCGACGACCAGGGCGCATATGAATATCGCGCGCGGCTGAACACGAATCATGAGTTCCTCCCGTGGATGGGGCAGGGGCGCGGCCCGTCCAGCGGGCGCGAGGGTCTAGCCCGCATTATTCATGAACCGCGAGCCGAGAGTGCGAGATGTGCGTCAGCCGGACCCACCTTCGGCGGGTACCCCGGAACCGTGTTGTCCACACGATGAGGATAGCGGCCGGTCGAGCTTCGCAGCAGATGACGCGCAGATCGCGCTCGTAGGCCGCGGGCTCATGAATGATGCGGGTTAGGTGGTTCCCGGACGCCGCTCGTGAGCGGCGCCCAGAAACAGCCGCTTTGAGCGGCTCACGAAGTACAAAGCCCCCGGCTTTGCCGGGGGATGCTTACGCGTCGGTGTCGCGCGCCGTGGGCCACCGCACACCGGCCGAGGTCCGCACGGTCGTGCTGATGGTCGAGGGCGCGGGTGTCGTGCCAAAGGGGACTGAAGGTCGGCGCTGGGATTCGCTGACGTGCTCAATGCTGACGTGCTCCCCTGTTCGTCTCGTCGGGTTTTCCCTATACTCCCACTGGATTCGAGGAGTTCACGCAGTCAGCCCCTGCCGCGCGATGGCATCCGGTGCTCATTCGTGTGGCGCACTGGGAGGAGTCATGCCGAGCCGATTCCAAGCTGCCTCCATCAGCCTGCGTCGCCCGGCCTCCGGCGCGATTGACCTGTGGTTACATCGCATGCGGGTCCGCGGCCGTCCAATGACGGCTGTTGTGCTGTCCCTGCTGCTGATGACATTCCTCGGGTGCAGCAAGCCGGTCAAGCCCCAACTGCAGGAGGATCGGCCCTCCGCTCAGACCACTGCGATGGAGCGGTCGGACAGTCTCTTCTGCGCCGCGTGCAACGGTGGGCTCGACAGTTCAGGCGTCGCGCTGCTGGTTCAGAAATACCGCCTGCAGGCCGACGTCGACAGCGTCGCGATCGCGGGCAGCACGATCGAGGTGCGCTATCGAGAGGGCGGCATCCTCCTGTTCGACACCGGCGCGCAACCCGAACCGGCGACGTTGGCTGCCATCGCCCCGGCGGGCTCGAACGCCCGTCGTCACCTGCTCTCGAATCCGCTGAGGAGCGCGCGGCCGACAGAACTCGTTGGCAACAAGAGAGCCTTGATCGTCAACACCCTCGCCGCGGACCCGCGCGTCTCGACCGGGCGCGAGACGTACCTACTGGGACAGATCGCCGCCGACCTCGACGCTGGTGGTTACACGACGCCCAAGGTGATAGACGCGCCGACGTGCAACCTCGCGTGGTTCGCGAACGGAGGACTTGCCGGCTACGGAGTGATCCTGATCAACGGGCACGGAGTCGTGGACGCGATGGGAGTGCTTGGCAACGGCGGCTCGTGGATCAGCACGGGCGAAAGCTACCCCTCCCGCGCCGCGGCCGTCGCGGCCTTAGGGCAGAATGTGGACTTGGTTCGCGTCACCCTGTACAGACAGGCGATTCACCGAGTCCGGGGATCTTGTGCAATGGAGCCGGGACCGGTCTATGTTGCCATTTCGTCGCTCTTTCTAGGCCAGCATTATGGAGCCACCTCATTACCGCATTCGCTGGTGATCCTCTCGGCCTGCAAACTGGGCTCCGCCCAAGGGTCATCCATTCCCCAGGTGCTGCAGAGCATGGGTGCGGCCGCGGTCGTCAGCTGGGACCGCGAGATCGTCAACTGGGGGGCTCTCGAGCAGACCGAGCATCTCATCGGCAGCATGCTGGCACCGGGTTCCCTGGATCTCGACCATGCGATGGTGGCGCTCCCATCGCGTTCGCTGGACTGGCCATCGGGTCTGCTTTGCGACCACAGCACGCACCCGCCCTACACCATCGGATACAGTCCGAGCCCTGCAGGCGGTTCTCTGCAATTGTCTTCACCGTCTCCACCTCCGAGCACAACGAGCGTCACGTTGACCCTGACTCCACTCGGCGGCGCCCGGGCGTCCACTCGAGCGGCTCCTCTCAGCCTGACGTACTCCTCGACGAATGGAGACGTCGTCGAGGCGCGCTGGGACTGGCTCAACGTCGTCGGGGAGTCGATCATGCAGGTCTTCGCCGGTTCTCCAGGGAGCAGTTGGCTCTACAATGACGCAGGGCTCAACGTCGGGAGTAGCTTCATCAACCTCAGCATCACGTTGTACGGGGGGACGTGGATCGGAGTTGGGGACTACCCCAAGGCGGTGCCAGACGACGTTGCCCTGATGCTGCACTATCGCAATGATCTCGACATCTCGAAGTATTATGGGAATGGTGCGGCGGACCTCGGTGGCGGGCAGGTGCACATCTCCGCGATCGATGCCAACACCGGGCGTCGGACGGGGACGTTCCGGTTCAGGGCGGCCGGCTGGACGGAGGGACAGAAGACCTGGGGGGACTCCGTGCTGGTCGAGGGGCAGTTCGACGTGCTGCCGAGTTGGGGGGACTTCCCGCTTCCCAGATCCCGCCCGAACCTCGCGAGACGCTGATTTCGTTGAGGCGGGTCGAGCGGCTTCCAAGCCTGGCCCGCATTATTCATGAGCC
>CAIXRL010000196.1 GCA_903921835.1 Candidatus Eiseniibacteriota bacterium
GGATCGCGCTCCTCGACTCCGAGGAAGAATTTGGGCGCGTGACGGCTTCGCTCGCCGGCGCGCCGGAACTCATGGGGCAGTTCCTTCTGCGCCTGGCCGGCGCCGTCGACATGCCCGTCTCTCTCCTCGTCGGGCAGGTGCAGGGAGGCCTGGGGAACACGGGCAACACCGACGTCCGATTCTTCTACGACAAGATCAAGTCTTACATCGCCCGCCGGCTCATCCCGAGGGTGTTGAAGATCTACCGGCTAGCCTGGCTGGCCAAGGACTCGCCCACGCGCGGCGTGCTGCCCGAGCGCTGGTCCATCGTGCCGCGTGAACTCTGGCAACTCACGGCCAGCGAGACGGCCACGCTTCGGGAGACCTACGCGAAGATCGACGCCTCGAACATCACGGCGGGGATCTACTCGCCCGAGGAGGCGGCGGCTTCGCGGTACGGCGGCTCCGAGTTCGGGACCGAGATCGTGCTCGACATCGAAGGGCGCAACGCGCTCGCGGCGAAGGAAGAGGAGGAGCGCAAGGCGGCGCCCCCGCCCGAACAGGTACAGCCGACTCCCACGCCTGCGGCCAAGGCGCCAGACGGGACTGGCAGCGTGACGACGATCCCGCCCATGAACGCGATGCCGGTGGACCCGATCTCGGGTGACCCGCAGGGCACGCCGTCCACCGTGGCCGAGCCGCCCAAGGCGAAGTAGCCCATGCCGCTGCGGGCAACGAACATCCGCCGCACTCGTGCGCTAATCCACCAGTGGCGCAAACTGGCTCCGCGGCGCACGAGGAAGCGGCTCCCCCGGCAGCAGCAACCAGACCAACTGCGCCGGGAGTACTGGCGGGCGATCCTGCCGATCTGCCGCCGGGCGCGTGACATGGTGGCGCCGGTCATCGAGGAGATCCTGGCCGAGCTGCGCGCGCACCGGCCAGAGCAAGACGCAGCCGAGCCGCCGCCGGCCGAGGTGGGCACCTACGGCGCGCTTCTCGCCGAGATCATGGTCCAGGCCGAGAAGTGCGGCGCCGCGGTGCGGACCTACGGCACCACGGCGGCCGGCCCGCTGGTCTGCGTCGAGGTCGAGGGGCCGCGCGCGGTGGTCATCGTCACGGGGCAGCATGGCGAGGAGCAGGCCGGCCCGCGCATGGTGGCCAGGTTCCTGCCGGCGCTCGCGGCGCGCGCGCGGTCACGTGGGCTCGGGCTGCGCATCTACCCGTGCGTGAACCCCGAAGGCTTCAACTCGGGCACCAGGCGGGACCGCAAGGGCGACACGCGAGCCAACGCCTTCCTCGACTACATGGTCGGCGGTGCGTGGGTCGGCGAGCTCCAACCGGGGCAGGTGGCAACGGCCACCCGCCGTCCGGCGCAGGCTCCCGAGACGCGGGCGCTGTACGACGACCTCGTGCCGTGGGCCTCGACGCATCCCGTGGCCGCGCTGGTAGACCTGCACCAAGACGCCTGCCTTCGCCCCGGCTACGCCTTCGCTTACGTGACCAAGACGTGCCGAGACGTGGCCGCGCGCGCGCTTGCCCGTGCTGCTCTCCCCTACGCCTCTCGCAAGCTCGCCAACGCCTCTTGGTCCAAGGTCGCGCTACGCACCGGTCCTGACGGATGCTGCCTGCTCGAGGACGGCTCCATCACGGCATGGGCCGACCACGCGGGCATCCCGATCAGCGTCGCGCTCGAGGTGGACCTCTGGGACGTGCCATCCGCAGCGCGCGTCCACCGGGCGTTCGTCTGCGGCATCCTCGATGCTGCGTCGCAGCAAGCCGAGGGACACGCCGACGCCGGAGGCGGGGGCATGGGCGGCCGGCAGGCGGCGCACGAAATCCGGCGCGTGGCCGAGAAGTTCGCCGCGACGCTCAAGACCAGCGCGATCGCAGACGTGGCCGCGAAGTTCGGCAAGCGCACCGCGGACTGGCAGAAGGGGCAACTCGACGCGCAGGTCCGCGCTGCGTTCGGCGTCCAGTACGAGGCCATCGAACAGCAGACGCGCGACCGCGTGCCCGGGTTCGTCGCGGAGAACGTGGCGCTGATCGTGACCGTTCCAGAGAGATACCTAGAGCGCGTCGCCGTAGACGTCGAGGATGCCTACGCATCGGGCATGCACCCGTCGACGCTGGCCGAAGACCTGCAAGACGACTACGACATGAGCGAGCGGGACGCGATGCGGATCGCTCGGGACCAAGTGTCAAAGCTCAATGCCGCCGTGAATCAGGATCGCCTGGAGTCGCTGGGTGTCACCGAATACTACTGGCGGTGCAGCAACGATAACAGGGTCCGCGACAACCACCAGGCGCTCGATGGGCAGCGGTGTTCATGGGCTGATCCACCGATGGGCGGCGGCACAGGCCCAGACGACACGGGCAATGCAGGGGAAGGAATTTGCTGCCGCTGTTTTTGCGAGGGAATCCTAGACGATCTCCTCGGCACCCCAGACGAGGCCGAGTGATCAACCCGCGCCCCGAGCACGTGCTCCTCGCCGCGGACGCTGCACGCTGGACGAAGGGCTCCCCGCCGGTGGTGTGCGAGGTAACAACCGAGCGCGGCACGTTCCAGATCACGATCAAGCGTGGACACCCTTCGCTGCTGTTCAACGGCGTGCTCATCGCCACTCACCGCTGCTGGCTCGGCCCGCTCATGCGCACGGCAGCCGTGCTCTGGTAGCGCCAACCGCTTGACAGCGTGCCCGTTTCGCGCGCAGGCTTTCCCCATGCTGAATTTCTTGGGCAAGGTGGTTGTCCCCCCGGGCACGAGCCGGAACAACACGAACAACACCGCGGCCTACCTGGCCGGCACCGGAAACTACAACGCGACCGTGGCGGCCTATCCGGGCAGCGTCGCGGACGGAGCGGCCGGCAACCTGTGGACATTCGCGCTGACCGGGGACGGCGGCACGGGCGTCCGCATCACGGTCAACCCGACGGCCAAGACGATCCTGGTTCTCTACCAGTCGGGCGTTTCGACC
>CAIXRL010000197.1 GCA_903921835.1 Candidatus Eiseniibacteriota bacterium
GACTTCGTCGTCGCGCCTTGCCGGCCGGGCACATCGGCCGCCTTTGTGGTCAAGCGACTCCTGGGACAGGACACTAGATGGCGAAGGTCATGACAGCCGGCCAGCTGCCCTGCCTCGAGCGCTTCAGCCACAGGCTTGGGCCACCGGCTGGGCCGCAGGCCGGGCCACCAGCTGGGCCGCAGCCTGCGAGCGCCATTCGTTGCGAGGCCCGACCGGCCGCCGTCTTCATCGAGTCCACGAAACGGTTCCAAAGCGGCCGGCCGATCTTCCTGCCGCTGACGCACATCTCGCACTCTCGGCAATCTCGCACTCTCGGCTGGCGGTTCATGAATCGTCCGGGCTAGTGTCCTGACCAGAAGCCCCGCGGCGATTCAACCGGGGAGCGTGGCCCCGGGCTGCATTGCTCCTCCTCGACGTATCTCCCAGTACGACTTCGTCGACGGGCCGTGCCCGGGGCCACAATCCCTCGGCTGAAACAGCTGCGTTACCTCTGGGACAGGACACAAGCCTCACGCCCACCATGCGCGACGACCTTGACGATGACTCGGACGATTTCGATCTCGATCCACCCGCCGACCCTGCGGGCGACGATGCCGTGGCACGCCGCGACGCGGTCGTGCGCGCACTGCGTCGCTACCTCGCGAAGCTCGGGCGCAAGCTCGACGCCCTGCGCGAGGACCTCGCAGAGGCCGAGGGCGCGCCGCGCTGGCGGCGCTACGGCGAGACGCTGCTCGCGTACATCCGCCAGGTGCCCGCGCGCGCGACCAGCGTGACGCTGCCCGATCCGGGCGATTCCGCGAGTGCGCTCGAGATCCCGCTCGATCCCAACGCGGGCCCGTCCGCCAACGCCGGGCGCTACTTCCGGCGCGCCGCCAAGGCCGAGCGCGGCCAGCGCGACATCCCGCCGCGCATCGCCGCGGTCGAGGCTCAGCGTGCGTCAGTGCGCGCCCAACTCGACGAGCTGGCGAACGCGGCCGACGACGAGGCGCGCGAGCTCGCCATGCTCGAGCTGGAGCGCCTGCTCTTCCGGCTCGGCACGACGGTGCGCGAGCAGGTGAAGGCACCGCCGCCGCTCTCGCGCCGCGACCTCGCGCTGCCGGCGCCGGGCGCCGCGCCGCGCGCGAAGGGACCGACCACGCGGGCGCGACCCGCACCCGGCGCCGGCGAGCTCCCCGCGCGGCTCACGCCGTGGCGCTATCGCACGCTCGAGGGTTGGGACGTGCTCATCGGCCGCACCAGCGAGGGCAACGATCACCTGACGCTGCACGTGGCGCGGCCCGAGGACTACTGGTTCCACGCACACGGCTGCCCGGGGTCGCACGTCGTGCTGCGCCGCGGCAAGGGACCCAACGAACCGAGCAAGGCCACGCTCGACGAGGTCGCGAGCTGGGCCGCCTGGCACTCCAAGGCGCGCACGGCGGGCAAGGTGCCGGTCCACTACACGCTCAAGAAGTACGTGCACAAGCCGCGCGGCGCCAAGGCAGGTCTCGTCTACATCGAGCGCGAGAAGGCTTTGCTCGTGCGCCCGGTCGAGCCGCCGCGCGAGCAGATGTCCGACTCGCCGCCGCCGGTGGTCGAGGGCGACACGGGCGAGTGAGCGCACCGGTGGACTCGCCGGCGCGCCCGCCACTGCTTCATGGCAGCAGGACCACCCGCCGCACGAGCGCATCCCGTCCCGCGGCAAGCCGCGCGAAGTAGACGCCGGCCTCGGCCCGCGCGCCCCGCTCGTCCGTCCCGTCCCAGCTCGCCGTGTGCGGACCCGCGGCGAACATGCCGTCCACCAGCGAGTGCACGCGGCGACCCGCGGTGTCGAAGATCTCCAGCCGGACCTGCGCCGCGGCAGGCGTCGCGAAGTCGAGCGCGGCCGCGCCCCGTGCCGGGTTGGGCCGCGGCGCGGACAGCGCGAGGCGCGGCGGGATTCCGGCGGGAACGTCCGCCAGCAGGTGGGTGAACGGCTTGTCGTCGATGTAGACGGAGAAGTTCGACTGGTAGTACCACTGGCTGAACTGTCCCTGGCTCCTGATCGCTTCGAGCACCTCTCCAAGACGGGGCAGCTCACCCGTGTTCGCGACGTTGCCCCACGTCACCCACGCGTTGGAATCCGCAGGCGGATGGGTCAGGTACAGGTCGCCCGGAGGGCCGATCGGAGGGTTGGGAGCCCAGTCGTACACGTACACGACCGCCCAGTAGAGGGTCGGCTGGTCCGACTGGTAGCGCAGCGCCAGGTCGAGCGTCGACTGCACGCGCAGCGCCGGCGAATCGTTGACGCTCTGCTCGTTGAC
>CAIXRL010000198.1 GCA_903921835.1 Candidatus Eiseniibacteriota bacterium
CTAGAGAGCTGAGCACGTAAATCACGCCGCGGTCTTCAATCTCCGCAGTTGCTCGAGATTGGCGACCGCGGCGCATCTGCGTACGTCGAGGGTGTTCTTGCGGACGCCTTTGTAGCGAGCCTTCGGCCCTT
The DNA here is from genome assembly GCA_903921835.1 of Candidatus Eiseniibacteriota bacterium. GTDB lineage: Bacteria > Eisenbacteria > RBG-16-71-46 > RBG-16-71-46 > RBG-16-71-46 > CAIXRL01. The sequence continues at coordinate 132 of CAIXRL010000198.1, forward strand.
GGATGTGGTTGAGGCGGGCCAGCGAGTGCTCGATCGTCGTCCGTTGCCGAAGGACGGCGCGCCCAGCGGGGTCGCGCATGGCCGCACGGAGCTCCTGGAGCAGCGGCTCCTGCGGATGGAGCGTGATGGACCGTCCGCCGGTCGCGGTGGTGCACGCATCGTGACGGGGGCACACGCGACACGTGGCCGCGGCAAAGTGCACGCTGCGCGCGCCCGGACGAAGCAGGGCCGTGTGCTGGGCGGGGCACGTGACGCGCTCCTGCTCGAGATCGATGGTGAAGGCGTGTTTCGGATAGCGTCCGCCGTTGTGGCTGGTCCACGATTTGGCGCGGATCAGCGTGCCCGCCGCGTGCAAGGTCGCGACGGTCGGGCTCGCCAAGTAGCCGCGATCGATGAAGAGCTCCGCGAGGGGGCCGTGCGCCGTCACCGCGGGGGCCAGCGTGGCCAGCATCAGATGCTCCGGCTCGTTGGCGGGCCGGACCAAGGCCTCGACGATCACATCCGCACCAAGCACTTTCAGGGCGTGGCGTTTGTAGCCATTGAAGGGGCGTGTCCGCGTCTTGCGCCCGTGTCGCATCTCGGGATCGCCCAAGGACGGCATCCGATCGCCGGCGACCCCCTGACGGAGGCGCCGCCGCCCGGTGGTCGGATCGGGCTCCAGATCTTGCGCCAGGACGTGGTGCAATGCTACCAACGCCGCCTGTAAGGCCGGCTGGGCCTGGTCGGCGCGGGCGTGGGTGGCCACCCAGTGCTCCAGCCGGTCCACCTCGGCCAACAGGCGCGTCAACGCGTCCGCCTGCGCCGCCGGGTCGTCCCAGTCAATGTCCAGCGCCGCCTTGAGACTCGGGGCGGCCAGCACCGTGAGGCCCGCCTCGCGGATCACCTGCGCCCGCGGGACGCCCACCGCTTTGGCGGCACAGGTCGCGACCGTCGCCAGGGCGCGGCCCAGCAGATTCCACGTGTCCTGAACCCGGCCGGCCCCGATCAGCGGCGAAGAATCCAAGGCCGCGCGCAGATGCTGCCAGCCGAAGCGGCCCGTCCGCTTCGCCAGCGCCACGGTCCGATCCAAGAGCGTCCGATCCAGATCGTGCGCAATCATCCGCTCGCGAAACTTGACCAGGGCGCCCTGCGAAAACGGCGCCCGCGCGCACCCGAGACAGCCCAGAACGAATTGCCAGCGGAGGTCCACCTGCGCCGTCGTCACCGCCTCGGCATCGCTGACCTGGTCATAGGCCTGGAGCAGCGTCACCATCGCCAGCAACGCGGCCGGGAGGGGCGCGGTGCCGCGCGGCTGATACGCAGTTGCCAACTCCGCTTGGAAGGCGTCGTCGAACAACTCCGCGCGGACCTCGCGCAAGAAGAGATAGAACTTGCCCGTCCGGGCAAGCTTCGGGGCCAGCAGGGCCTCCGCAGGGCTCAAGGGCACGGGCAGACGCCAGCGAATCTCAGTGGGCATGGCCCATGAGATCACAGAACGATCGCCGCGTCGATCCCCTCCCAGCGGAAATTACGTGATCGGGTCTCTAGGGTCCCACCAGGGGCCACTAGGGGCCACTAGGGGTCGGGACGGATTATCCGCCGAGGCTCTCGCCAATGACAATTCTGTAATCGTCGCGCTCCGCTTACAGAATTGTCGCTACGAACGCCTGCAGCAGATAATCCGTCCCGACC
>CAIXRL010000199.1 GCA_903921835.1 Candidatus Eiseniibacteriota bacterium
GGGCGGCGGCGACGACGCCGCGGGCACGGGGCCATCGGGCACGCGCGCGGCGACGCTCAACCTGGACGTGGCGCGCGCGCTGGCGGGCATGCTGGAGGCCGCGGGCGCCGACGTGCGCCTGACGCACCAGGGCGACGCGGCGGTCTCCGAGCTCGAGCGCGTGCAGGTGGCGGAGGGCTTCCGCGCCGAGCGCTACCTGCGCATCGGTCACGCGGCGGCGCCTCCGGTCGCGGGGCACTACTTTTCCAGCGGTGCCGGCCGGAGCTGGGCGCTGGGCGTCGCGAGCGCGTTCGCCGAGCTTGGGATCGCCGACTCGCTGCACGTGGGCGAGGTGGCGAAGTACGCGCTGACGCAGACGGCGGCGACCGCGCTCTACGTCTCCGCGGGCCGTGTGGACTCGGCCGCGAGCGAGGCGCGCCTCCTCGCCCCCGGTGCGTGCCGCGCCGAGGCCTGCGCGCTCTTCCTGGCGCTCGCGCGCGAGTTCGCGGGCGACGCCTCGCAGGGCGCGGCGTGGCCGCTCGACTCGCTGGACGTGCTGGACGCCGCCGGCCGCCCGCTCGCGGGCGTGCCGGTGACGCTGGGGGGCGCGCTCGTGCTGCAGAGCGGCCCCGACGGCCGGGTGCGTTTCGCACGCACGGAGCCGGGCCCGCTCGAGGCGCGAATCGACGATCCGCGGGCCGGCGGGCGCGTGCGTCTGCTAGACTCTGCGCGCGGCCGCGAGGTCCCGCAGCCGCGCTGACCGGCCGGGCGCACTCCTCCTATTCCGGGTCATGGTGCCTGCATGCGCCACGGCATTGACGCCTACTTCGACGGCCTCGCCCGCGACCGCAGACGCGTCGCGCTCATCGGCATCGCGGTCGCGCTGGCGTTCCTGGGCGGCGAGTTCCTCTCGCACCAGCCTGCCGTGCGCGCCGTGCTCAACGACCCGAAGCGCTTCGGTTTCGAGGGCCCCGAGCAGTACTCGCGCCGCATCCTGCTGGAGTATGTGGGCCACGTGGACCAGCCGGGCGCGAGCGCCGAAACTGTGATCCCGATCGAGCTGCACGCGGGTGGCGGCGAAACGCAGGTCGTGGCCACAGGCCGCGGCACGATCCCGGGCGGGACGCACCGCGCGGTCGGCCCCGGCGCCGACGACGAGACGTTGATCTCGCGCATGCGCGCCATGGCGCTCGAGGGGCCGGTGGTCCGTTCCGAGGACCTGGTTGCGGAACACCTGGTGCGGCCCGAGTACCCGGAGGAGGCGCGCTCGAACGACATCGATGGCCTCGTCGAACTCGTGGCCCTGGTGGACACGACCGGGAACGTGACCGAGGTCCACATCGTCGGCGGCACACACCAGCCGCTGCTCGAGCAGGCCGCGACGAGCGCCGCGCTGCAGTGCCGCTACCGGCCCTACCGGCTGAACGCGGCCGCGCCCGAGCGCGTCTGGGCCTACTTTCGAGTCAAGTTCACGCTGTACTGACCTCGTGCCCGGACCGCGCCCCGGCGACGGTGGGCCGGTGGAGCCCCGTGCAGTCTGCCCGCACGGGGTGCGAGAACGCCCGCCCCTGCGGGAGCGTGGGATTGCACTTGTCCGCGGCTGAGACGGCCCCGGGCCCCGGGCACGAGAGGTGCGCAGCCCCCGACTCGCGGCGCAGGTCTTGCTTCTCCCCGCCGGCGATCCGGCCGATCGCGCCCCCGGCACAATCGTCGCCGGCGGCCATGTCGCGCCGCGCGCCCTCTCCCGCCACCAGCATCCGAAAGGCCAGACACCATGCCCTCTCCCCATTCGAACTTCCGGCGCGCGCCGATCGCACGCTTCGCCGTCGTCGCCGCCGCCGTCGCGATGCTGGCCACGTGCGCTTGCGCAGGGGCCGCCACGACCCGGCGCGCCCACGCGTCCAGGAGGCATCACGCCGCCGCGAAGCCCGCGGCGACGACGCCGGCCACGACGACTGTCGCCGCCGCCTAGCCCGGAGTATTCATGAACCGCGAGCCGAGAGTGCGAGATGTGCGTCAGACGCAAGAAGATCGGCCGGCCGGACCCACCTTCGGTGGGTACCCCGGAACCGTGTTGCAGACACGATGAGGACAGCGGCCGGTCGAGCTTCGCAGCGGATGACGCGCAGATCGCGCTCGCAGGCCGCGGGCTCATGAATACTCCGGGCTAGGGCATGGTCGTGGGAGTCGACCCCGAGACGGGCCGCCTCGGCATGCCGTCCCCCGGGCAGATGGGACAGCTGCTGCCGTCCGAGTCACTGCTGCTCTCGCCAGCCGAGAGGACCGGGTTGCTCCGCACCGCGACCGGACTCGAGGCTGTCCGCCTTCCGGACGGAAGCATGAAGATCGACCTGCAGGGCCGGTTCATGGACTACTCGGTGATGCGGCTCGACGCCGGCGGCCGTCCCCGCCACGGCTGTGTCGACGACGCTGCCGCGCTGTCGCGCTGGCTGGGCGGGTGCGACGACGGGCCGGCCCCCGCGCCCGTCCTGGAGGTGAAGTAGCCATGGCCCCCCGCTCCGGCTTTGCGCCGCGCCTGTTCCTCGGCGCCCTCGCACTCTGCTGCGCCGCCGTCACCGCGGGCGCGGCCACGATCACGATCGTCAATCTCGACGCCGCCGGCGTGGGCTTCAACGACGCCACCGCGGCAGCGCCCGTCGGCGGCAACACCGGCACCACGGTCGGCGCGCAGCGCCTGCAAGTCTTCCAGCAGGCCGCCGCGGTGTGGGGGGCGATCCTCCCCAGCGCGGTGGAGATCCGGGTCAACTCCACGTTCGTCGCCCTCTCCTGCACCGCGACCAGCGCCGTGCTGGGCAGCGCGGGCGCGACCGAGATCTTCTCCAACTTCCCCGGCGCTCCGAAGGCCGGTACCTGGTACCCGAAGGCGCTGGCGAACAAGCTCCACGGGGCGGACCTCGATCCCGCCAGTGCAGACATCAATGCCAGGTTCAACGTGAACCTCGGCACCACGGGATGCCTGACGGGCTTCTCGTGGTACTACGGGCTGGACCACAATGAGGGCGCGTCGCAGGTCGACTTGCTGGCCGTGCTGCTGCACGAGATGGCGCACGGACTCGGGTTCGCGACCTATACGAACGGCACCACGGGGGCGCAGCTCAACGGCGTTCCGGACGTCTTCTCGACCTACATCTACGACGCGGCCACGGGCCTGCACTGGGACCAGGAAACGGACGCGCAGCGCGTCACCTCCGCGGTCAACACGTTCAAGCTGCTGTGGGACGGGCCTGCGACGCGCTTCATGGCGCCGCTGACGCTGGCGAACGGTCGCCCGGTGCTGCGCGAGAGCGCTCCTCTGTCCGGCGACTTCGCGGTGGGCGCCGCCACCTTCGGGCCGGCGCTGGGCAGCCCCGGCGTCACCGCTCAGGTCGTGCTCGCCGTGGACAACGCCGCTCCCACGGGCGACGCGTGCTCCGCGATCGTCAACAGCACGGCAATGGCCGGCAAGATCGCCATCGTGGACCGCGGCACGTGCGCGTTCACGGTCAAGGTCAAGGCCTGCCAGGACGCCGGCGCCGTCGGCGTCATCGTGGTGAACAACGCGGCGGGCTCGCCACCCCAAGGCATGAGCGGAACCGACGCGACCATCACCATCCCGTCCGTGGCCGTGACCCTGGCGGACGGCACGACGCTCAAGTCGCAGATCGCGAGCGGGCTCACCGTCAGGATGATCGCGGACCCGGCGCTGCCGCAGGGCGCCGACGCGCACGGCCGGGTGATGCTCTACACCCCGAACCCGTTCATGGCGGGCTCATCCGTTTCACACTTCGACGTCACCTGCACACCCAACCTGCTGATGGAGCCCGCCATCAACAGCGACCTGACCTCCAGCGTGGACCTGACGCGCTACGCCTTCGAGGACATCGGCTGGCTGCCGCCCACGACGGGCGTGCCCGGGGGCGGCGACGTGCCCGTGGCGCTGGCGCTGGGTGCCAACAGCCCGAACCCGTTCGCGCACTCGACCGCGATCCACTACGAGATGCCGCGCGCCGGCGAAGCGTCGCTGGTGGTCTACGACCTGTCGGGGCGCGCCGTGAAGCACCTCCTGGGCGGCACGATGCCCGCCGGCTCGCACGTGACGGTGTGGGACGGCAGGGACGACGCCGGCCTGGAGGTGCACAGCGGCGCGTTCTTCTCGCGCCTGAGCGTGGACGGCGCCGTGCGCTCGCGGCGGATGGTGATCGTGCGCTGACGCGCGGCGCAGCCGGTGCACGCGGTGCGCCGGGGCATCACGAACGAACGACACGACGCCCATCGCAGGCGACCTGCGGTGGGCGTCGTGCCGCGTTCCCGCGCAGGTGCCTGCGCCGGCTCACATCTGGAACTTGCCGAAGTCCTCGGGGTTGAGCTTCTCGAGGAAGCGCCGCAGTTGCTCGGCCTTGTCCTCCTCGGTCGGCGGTGCTGGCGGCGGCTCGTCCGGCGTCGGCGCAAGCTCGCTGCCCTCTTCGGGCGGCGCCTGCAACAGCTCCTCGTTGACGAACAACGGCGCCTGCGTGCGCAGCGCGATGGCAACCGAATCCGAGGGGCGCGCGTCGATGGACAGCACGCTCTTCTCGCGTTCGATCACCAGCGTGGCGAAAAAGGTCCCCTCGCGCACCTCGACGATGGTGACGCGGGTCACACGGGCGTGCAGGCCCTCGAGCACGAGCGCGAACAGGTCGTGGGTGAGCGGGCGGGGAAACGCCTGTCCGCTCAGCAGCCGCTGGATCGCCAGCGCCTCCGCCGGCCCGATCCAGATGGGCAGCACGCGTTCGCCCTCGGCCTCGCGCAGCACGACGACGTGCTGCTGCTGTTTCTGGTCGAACACGAGCCCGCTGACCCGGGCCTCCACGCTCTTCACGCTATTTCTTCGTGCCCTTTCCGGCCGCCGGCGCGGCCACAAGCGAGTCGGCGCCGGGGAAACTCGGCGCCTCCTCGCTGCGCATGTGGTCCACCATCCAGGTGGCGGACGCGGTCAGCTCCGACTTGGGGTACTTCGCGAGGAGCTCGTGAAAGGCCTTCTCGGCCTCGTCGTAGTTCTTGAGCTCCTCGCTGTACACGAAGCCCACCATGAACTGCGCCTGCGGCGAGATGTCCGCGTCCGGGTAGGTCTCGACGACCTTGCGATAGGCGTCGATCCGCAGCTGGGGCGCGCCCGCCTGCTGGGCGTCCTGGAACATCTCGCGCGGGGTCTTGCGGGCCGAGAGGAAGCCCTTGATCGCGGCCGAGTCCGGCGTGACGCCGACGCGCTCACGCGCCTTCTTGAGCAGGCCGTTGTAGAAGCCGCTCTGGCCCTGCTGCGTCAGCGTGCGCGTGATGAAGCTGTGCACCTGGTCGAACGTGCGCGTCGCCTCGGGGTGGAAGGCATCCACCTTGAACACGCTCCAGCCCTTCGGCGAGTGATACGGCCCGCCGATGCCGCCATCGCCCAGAGCCATGGCGGACTCCGCCAGCGCGGGCTGCGTACCGAGCGTCGGGAAGGCACCCTCACGCATGACCGAGCCGAGATTGCCGCCGGTGGCGCGCGTCGTCGAATCGATGGAGAACTTCTGGACGAGCGCGTTCCAGTCGGCACCCTTCGCCTTCGCGAGCGCGAGCACCTTGCGGCCCTCGACCTCCGTCTTCACCAGAATGTGGCGCAGGCTGACGTTGGCGGGCGTGTTGAACTCGGAGGGATGGGTGTCGTAGTACGCCTTGGCCTCGGAGTCACTCGGGGCGGGGTTCGCCGCCATCTGCTCGCCCACCCACGTGCGCACGAACAGGTCGCGACGCGAGGACGCCAGCTGGCGCTGGATCTCCGGCCGGGTGGGCACGCCGTGGCGCTCGGCATCCTGCATCCAGACGCGCTCCTCGATCAGGCGCTGCAGCAGCTGCAGCTTGCCGTCGGGCGTCTGGTAGTTGGAGCGGTAGTTCTCGGGAATCTCCTGCAACCGGTCGTTGAGCACGCGAGCCGTGATCGCGTCCTTGCCCACGCGCACGAGCACGGCATCGGAATCGCTCGAGGCCGTGGCAGCGGCGGGCTTCGCGGCGGGCTTCTTCACGGTGGCGGCATTCGGCGCGGCCACGGCGAACGCCAGCATCAGGCCGGCTCCGATGAGGATGTGTGTGCGCCTCATGCCCGCACCACCCAGACCTTCACGGTCGCGGTGACGCCACCGTAGTACCGCACGACGACGTCGTAGTTGCCCAACTGCTTGATGTTCTCGTCCATCTCGATCCGGCGCTTGTCCACGGTGTGGCCCGCCGCCCCGAGGGCCTCGGCGACATCCGTATTCGTGATCGAGCCGAACAGCGTGTCCTCCTCGTTCGCCTGCGCGGAGATGTTGACCGACAGGCCGTCGAGCTTCGCGGCCTCGGCGCGCGCGACCACGATGAGCTTCTCGCCATGCACCGACTTCTGGCGCTCGAGTTCCTGGTAGAGGTTCGCCGCCTTCGTCCCGGTGGGGATCGCGAGGCGCCGCGGAAGGAGATAGTTGCGCGCAAACCCGGGCTTCACGTTGACCGTGGTGCCCTTGGTGCCCACGCCATTGATGTCTTCGATCAGGATGATTTCCATCGCTTCGCTCCTACGCCTCTCCTTCGGGGGAGGGCTCCATTCGGCGGTAGTCGAGCCAGACATCGCTCAGGCCCACGACGGCAACCGCCGGCAGGATCCAGAGCAGGCTCACCGCGATCACGAACAGCATCGTCAGTGCGACGAAGGCGGGAGACATGCCGCGCGAAAGCAGCACCGACTCCACGACCGCCACGCCCTGCACACTATACCCCAGCACCACATGCACCAGCAGCGTCAGCGCGCTCGGATGGACGGCGCGATCCGCGAACACCAGCAAGGCGATTCCCACGATGAGCGGCGCCAGTGCCGCATCCGGCAACCGCCACGCCACCAGCGTACTGCGCGACAGCGCCGGCCAGCGCAGCAACCCCGCGAGGCGCGCGGCAAGCGCGCGACCGGACACGGTGAGCAGAACCATCCAGACGAACATCGCGTTCGGAAGCATCAGCATCAGCGACTTCTGTCTCTCCTCCGCCGGCAGGCTCGAAGCCTGCCGGATCGCCTCCCGCAGCACGGTCGGCACCTCATCCGGCTTCATGCTCGTGAGCATCCGTTCCTGCTCCACCCGCATCCGCGCGTCGAGCCTGGCGACCGCCGCCGGGAATCCCGGCAACAGCGGCAATGACGACGCGAGCAACAACAGTGGCACGAACATCCACGCCCGCTCCCCGCTCGCCGGTCCACCGCCCTCCTCGCGCCACCCCATCCACACGCCGCACAGCGACGCGAACGGGGTCCACGCGGTGAGCCACAACGGAACCGACTCCCCGGCCACCACGCGGCCCGCGAGGGCCACCGCCGCGAGCACGAGCGGCAGGGCGATGGCCCCGCGCCCGAACCGCCACGCCAGGAGAAGCGACGCGGCCACCGTCACCGGAATCCCGAGCCAGAGAAGCGCCCAGGGCCACGGCGACGCCAGCGCGCCGAACAGCAGGAACAGGATCAGCAGCGCGCTCCGCACCCACAGGATGGGGAGCGGCTCGCGCGGCGTCTCAACGATAGAAGTCACTGGTGAACGGCAGCAGCGCCAGAACGCGCGCCCGCTTGATCGCGGTCGTCAACTGCTTCTGGTGCATCGAGCACGTTCCCGAGACACGGCGCGGAACGATCTTGCCACGGTCGGTCACGAACCGGCCGAGACGCTTCTCGTCCTTGTAGTCCACGAAGATGACCTTCTCGAGGCAGAGCTTGCAGTACTTCTTCTTGACACCCTTGCTCTTGCCGCCCTTGCCCTTGCCCTTACCCTTGCCCTTGGCTTTGCTGTCACGCTCTCTGGCCATGTCGCTCTCTCTTCTAGGAGGTTGGATCCTCGGGGACGCTCACGCCGGGGGTCTCCCCGCTCGCGGGCGCCTGCTCGAGGAAGTGGACCGATTCGGCGCGCAGCTCGAGGCTCTGCCTCTTTTCGCCGCGTGCGCTCGTCCACTCCCGCATCTGCAGCCGGCCTTCCACCAGCACCGGGCTTCCCGTGCGCAGGAACTTCGCGCACACCTCGGCCAGCCGCTGGTAACTCACCACCGTCACGTATCCCGCCTGCTCGGACCACTGCCCTTCGGGCGATCGGACCCTGCGATGAAACGCCACCTCGAGCCGAGTGACCTCGGTGCCGTCGGAGGCGTAGCGCTTGTCCGGATCGCGGGTGAGCCGTCCGCTCAGCGTGACCCGGTTGATCTCCGGGAGCCTCAGTTCGGACATGGAACCTCCGCGCGGGGACGTGTGTTCCCCTAGTCGTCGTCTCCGTTGTCGACGCCCGCAGCCACGCCCTCGCCCTCGGGCACGCCCTGCGACAGCTCCGGCGGGACGTACACCGTCGTCAGCACGCGCATGACGTTCTCGTTCAGGCGCAGACGGCGCTCGACTTCCTTCACCATTCCGCCGGCGCCGTTCCACACGATCATCGTGTAGACGCCGTCGCGCTTCTTGCGGATCTCGTAGGCGAGACGCCGCTTGCCCCACTTCTGGACCTCGACCACCTCGCCGGCCAGGTCACCGATCCAGCCGGTGACGCGATCGGCTTCCTCGCCCGCCTTCACTTCGTCGAAGCTGGGGTCGAGAACGAATACCGTCTCGTACTTGGTCACGACTCAGAAACCTCCTTGCGCACCCTGCGATTGAACTGATTCATGGCAGCCAGGGTGCCCCGGGCCACCCAGCACTCCACCGCGTCCGCCGCGAGGCGGACCGTCGACTCCAGCACCGGCAACTCCTCCGGCGCGAACTCCTCGAGAACGTGCTCCCGGAGCGCCGCGCTCTCCGCGGCAGCACCCACCCCGACACGCAGCCTCGCGTACTGGCGCGAGCCCAGCGCGGCCTCGAGGCTCTCGAGGCCCCGGTGTCCACCGCTGGATCCCCCCGGGCGCAACCGCAGCGCGCCGAGCGGCAGGTACACGTCGTCCGTCACCACCAGCAACCCGGCCGGGTCCAGCCCGCGCCGCAGCCGCCACTGAGTCACCGCATCGCCGCTCGCGTTCATGAACGTCCGCGGCGCCATCAACTCCACGTCGTCCCCGCCGAAGCGGGTCCGCCGCGTCCCGTACTCCACGCACTCCTCGCCCTGCGTTGCCCCGTGACGTTCCGCCAGCGTTTCGAGCACCCGCCACGCGACGTTGTGCCGCGTGCGCGCAAAGCGCCCGCCCGGATTGCCGAGGCCCAGCACGAGCCGCATCCGCGACTACTTCTTGTCCTTGTCCTTGTCTTTGTCCTTCTCCTTGTCCTTCTCGTCGGCGCCGGCTTCGTCCTTCTTGCCCTTGGCGCCGACCACTTCCGGTTCCGGGACGCCCGGAGCGAGCACACCCTCGACCGGAGCGACCTCCTCGACCGTCGGCGGCACGATCGTGATGAGCGTCGTGTCGGGATCGGTCAGAATGGTGATGCCCTCGGCGGGCAGATCGCGAACGTGCACGGACTCGCCGATCTGCAGCGCGGTCACGTCCACGTCGATGGAGTCCGGGATCGTGGTCGGGAGACAGCGCACTTCGACCGTGCGCACGATCATCTCCAGAACGCCACCACCGTCCTTGACGCCCGCCGCGAGGCCGACGGCATGCACCTCGACCTCGACCTCGATGGTCTCGGTCAGCGAGATGTGCTGGAAGTCCAGATGGATCAGGGCGTTCGAGACCGGGTCGTACTGCGCGTCACGCACGAGCGCCGTGTACTCGGCGCCATCGACCTTGAGGTTGACGAGCGCGTTGCCGCCCTTGTGGGAACGCAGCGCCGTCTGGAACTCGCGGATTTCGATCGCCACCGGCACCGGCTCCTCACCGTGGCCGTACACCACACCCGGAATCTGGCCGGCCGCGCGCGCCTTGCGGGCGCCGCCCTTGCCCAGCCGCGTCCTGCGAGTGCCGTTCAACTGAATCACCGACGACATGGAATCTCCTCCTTTGTCACCACTCCGGGGCGCGCCCCGGACGAATCAGGACAACCTTCGCGCCGTTGGCGCGTTCACACGAACAGCGAACTGAGCGAGCGTTCCTCGTGGATGCGCTGCATGGCCTCCGCGAGCAACCCCGCCACCGGCAGCACCCGCACCTTCGCCGGCAGCGTGGCCGGGTCGTGCTGGAGCGTGTCGGTCACCACGATTTCCTTGATCGGCGATTCCACGAGGCGCGCGAACGCGCCCGGGCAGAAGACGCCGTGTGTCACGCCGGCGTAGATGTCGAGCGCGCCGTTCTTGCGCATCGCCGCCGCCGCGAGGCACAGCGTGCGCGCCGTCGTCACGACGTCGTCGAACATCACGATGTTCTTCCCCTCGACGTCGCCGATGACGTTCATGATCTCGACCGAATCCGCGCGCGGCCGGCGCTTGTCGACCAGCGCCAGGTCGGCGTTGAGCCGCTTGGCGTAGGCGCGCGCCATCTTCACGCTGCCGATGTCCGGCGCGACGATCACGAGGTTCGGCAGATCGAGCTTCGAGAAGTGCTCGATGAGCACGGGCGCCGAGTAGAGGTGGTCGAGCGGGATGTCGAAGAAGCCCTGGATCTGCGCACTGTGCAGATCCATGGTCAGCGCGCGATCCGCGCCGGCCACGGTGATGACGTTGGCCACGAGCTTGGCGGTGATGGGCGCACGCGGCTGGTCCTTGCGGTCCTGCCGGGCGTAGCCGAAGTACGGCAGCACGGCCGTGACGCGACGTGCGGACGCGCGCTTGGCAGCATCCAGCATCACCAGCAGTTCCATCAGGTGGTCCGCCGGCGCATTCGTGGACTGCACAATGAACACGTCGCTGCCGCGGATGTTCTCGTTGAAGCGCACCGAGACCTCGTCGTCCTCGAAGCGCGACACCTCGGCATCACCGAGCGGAACTCTCAATTTTTCGCAGATTGCAGCCGCCAGCTTCCGGCTGGCATTGCCCGCGAAAACGCGACACGGATCCAAGCGAGTACCTCCCGTAGCACCGCTTACTTCTCTGGTGGCCTGCGAGGGCTCCGAAACCCGGAAATCCCACACCGATGGCAACGCGCGCACGCGGAGACGGCCTGTCGCCGGTTCCGTGTACTCGCGTCGCATCGAGGGGGCTGAACCTCCGCCCGTGAAAATGGCTGGGGCGGGAGGATTCGAACCTCCGAATGCGAGATCCAAAGTCTCGTGCCTTACCGCTTGGCCACGCCCCACCAACAGAACGGGACTTCCGTTACGGTCCGATCAGCCCGAAGGCCTCCCGGGGTGCTGGCTCTTGGCCCAGTAACAACCGGATGGATTGAAGCGGGGAGCAGCATAACCGGGGGAAAGAGGCCACGTCAATGCCGCGCGGCCCGACCTGGGGGTTGGCGGGCGCGGGCAAATCGCGAGAGCGGGTCAGCTCAGAAGCTGTGCTCCTCGACGACGTGAACGGCCTGGGGTGCCGTCGGGTTGGAGAGCTCGCGCTCGTATTCCGCCATCACCTTGTCCGTCAGGTATTTCCGGGTGATGTCGTTGATCGGGTGCGCCAGATCCTGGTGCTGACCATCGGGACGTTTGCGGCTGGGCATTGCGACGAAAAGCCCGGAGTTCCCCTTGATGATCTTGAGCCCCCGGACAACGAAGGAATCGTTCAGCGTGATGCTGACGAAGGCCTTCAACTTCTCGTCGTTCCGCAGCGAAACCCTGACCTCGGTGATCTCGATCATGAAGATCCACCTCGGAGCCATCCATGAGGGGTAGCTGGCTCGTAATTTGAGGCGCCCGACCTGGGCGCAACGACTGCCTGGCGTGAAGACTGTCCCTCGGCGGTCCGTGCCTGGAACCGTTTCACGGCTGCGTTCGGAGTCGCAAGCCCCTTCCCACGGAATGAACCAGGAATACCGTGTCATCTCCCTGAAGGCGGCCCGTGATCTCCCGGACACTGGCCCTCCGGGGGACGATTCCGAACACTCCCGAGCCGCTCCCGGTCAACCGCGGCTGCAGCAGTCCAGCGACGCGCATGCGGGCGCGCAGCTTTTCGAAATCGCGTCCCTGACGACCCAGTACCCGCTCAAACGTATTCCCCAGGCGCCCGATGTCCGATGGCGTAACTCGCTCGCGCCCAAGGCTTGAGGCGAATCTCAAGGAATGCCTCCAAAGTGTCAAGCCATATTTGGTCCTGTCGATGCGGCGGAAGGCCGCTGCCGTCGAAACCCGCCAACGAGGCACGACGACGATCGCGCGGAAGGGCCGGGAAAGCCGGAGAGAGTCGAGGCGCTCACCCCGGCCCCGGCCCAGGGCCGTGCCGCCGACGAGGGCGAACGGCACGTCCGAGCCGATCCGGGCGCCCAGTTCGATCCGCTGCGTTCGCGGCAGCCGCACACCGTGCAGTGCGAGGACCGCGGCCATGGCGGCCGCCGCATCCGCACTGCCACCCCCCATGCCCGCCTGCGCGGGGATGCGCTTGGTCAGCCGGAAGCGCACGCCGCCGGGCAGGCCGAGCCGCTCGAGCGTGAGCGCGGCCGCCCGCACCACCAGGTTGTCGGCGCCGGCAGGAACGGACCCGCGCAGGCCGGCTGCGCCGCCGGGCGCAAGGGCGGCGGACTCGTGGCGGATGGCCAGCGAGAGGCCGCGCGCCGTGCGCTCGGCCCGCAACGTGTCGGCGAGCGAAATCGACTGGAAGAGCGTGACCAGATCGTGGAAGCCATCCTCGCGCCTCGGCCCCACCGCGAGGCCGAGGTTCAGCTTGGCGCGGGCGGTGACCTCGACGCGACGCGGCAACCGGCGGCTCATCGGCCGGCGTAGAGGACCCAGGCCACCGTGCCCAGGAAGAGGATCACCGTGGTCTGGATCGGGCCGTCGCCGAGCAACACCGCCGAAGGATCCTCGCTCGTCTCCGAGACGCGCACCAGGTGGATGTAGCGAAAGACGCCGTAGGCGACGAACGGCACCGTGTAGAGCAGCGCCTCGGTGTGGAACTTGGCGACCGTCGCCGGCCACATTGTGTAGAGCGCATACGAGAGCATGGTGCACGCGGCGGAAACGGTGAGCATCACATCGAGCAACTCGGGCGTGTACTGCTGCAGCACCGCGCGCTGCTCGCTCGCGTTGGCGCCCGCGTTGACGAGCTCACGGCGGCGTTTGCTCACACCCAGGAAAAGGGCGCCGAAGAACGTGCACACGAGCAGCCACGGCGAGAGCACGACATCGGGCCACACGCGGCGCACCAGTTCGACGCCGGCGATCGCGCGCAGCACGAAACCGGTGGCAATGAGGAAGACGTCGAGGATGACGTGGTGCTTGAGCCAGAAGCTGTACGCCAGGTTGCTCGCGAGGTAGATGCCCGCGACGATCGCAAACAGACCACCGAGCCACGCGGCCAGCGCGCCGACGATCGCCCACAGCACCGGCAGCATGCCCCACGCCACCGGCACCGGCAGGCGACCGGCGGCGATCGGGCGCCGGCACTTGCGCGGATGCCTGCGGTCGACCTCGACGTCCATCAGGTCGTTGAGAACGTACACGGACCCCGCGAGCAGCGAGAACGCCACGAATCCCGCGAGCGAGCGCGAGAGCACCCGCGGATCGCCGGCGTGCTGCGAGAAGATGACGCCCACGAACACGAGCAGGTTCTTGGTCCACTGCTTGGGGCGCAGCGCCTCCAGGGCGGCGGGGATCATCGCGCTCCCGGTCGCGAGCGGGGACGCGCGGCCTTCGCCCGCGCCCCGCTGCGGGCCGCGGCGCGCTTCGGCGCGGGCGGGAAGAGCGCGCGCTCCACGAGCAGGCAGAACGCGTGTCCCATGGTGATGTGCCCTTCCTGGACATGCGGCGTCGAGGCGCTCGGCGTCACCAGCGCGATGTCGCACAGGGCCGCGAAGTCGGCGCCCTTCGCGCCGGTCATCCCGATCACCGTCATGCCGGCGCCCTGCGCGCTCCCCACCGCGCGGCGCACGCTCTCGGAGCGGCCGCTGGTGGTGATCGCGACCAGCACGTCCCCCGGCGCCCCAAGCCCCTCGAGCTGGCGCGAGAAGACCTGCTCGTAGCCGTAGTCGTTTCCGATCGCGGTGAGCGCGGAAGTGTTGGTGGTCAGGGCCACCGCGGGCAGGCCGGGGCGTTCGACCAGGTAGCGACCCGCGAACTCGGTCGCGAGATGCTGCGCGTCGGCCGCGCTGCCACCGTTGCCGCAGAAGTACACGGTGCCGCCGTTCTCGAAGCACTGCACCAGCACCTCGGCCGCGGCCGCCACGGCGGCCGCATTCCCGCGCGCCAGCTTTGCCAGGCTGCGCGCGGACGCCTGCAGTGCACTGCGCGCCTCGCGCACCAGCGGGCCATTCGCTTCGCGACGCTTCGTCATCGGACTCCTCCCTGAATCGCGTCCGCCGCGGCCAGGTACCTCCGCAGCGCATCCCGCCACCCGGGCATCGCAGCCCCGGTGGCCAGCGTGTAGCGTTCCGTGTCGAGCACCGAATACGCAGGGCGGCGCGCGGGGCGGGCCAGCTCCGCCGTCGACAGCCGACCGATCTGCGCGGGCACGCCAGCCTCCTCGCACGCCGCGACCGCAAGGTCGTGCCACGTGCAGTCCCCCGAGTTGGTGACGTGGAAGGTGCCGCGCTCGCCGCGGTCCATCAGCGTGGCGAGCGCGCCGGCGAGATCAACCGTCAGCGTGGGCGAACCGCGCTGGTCCTCGACGATGCGCAGCGGTTCGCCGGCGCGCGCGAGAGAGAGGATGGTGTCCACGAAGTTGCGTCCGCCCGCGCCGTAGAGCCAGGCCGTGCGCACGATCAGGTGGCGCGGATTGGCCTCGCGCGCCGCGCGCTCGCCCGCCAGCTTGGAACGTCCGTAGGCGGTCACGGGCGCGGTCGCGTCGTCCTCGCGGCGGGGCGTCACCGCCATGCCGTCGAAGACGTAATCGGTCGAGACGGCCAGCACGGCCGCGCCCACGTCCGCCGCGACCCGCGCCGCGTTGCGCGTCCCGGTCCCGTTCACGAGGAGCGCCTTCTCCGGCTCGCTCTCGCACACGTCCACGTTGGTGAACGCGGCCAGGTGCGCCAGCCACGCGGGGCCGAAGGACCGCGCGTGCCGGCCCAACGCGGCCGCATCCGTGACGTCAGCCTCGGCGAGGTCGAGCGCGAGCACATCGTGGCCCCGCGCGCGCAGCGCGGGAACCAGCGCGTGGCCGAGCATCCCGGCCGCGCCTGTCACCATCACCTTCACGCCAGCTCCACCCGGCTCGAATCCCCCAGCATCAACCGGTGCGCGCTCGGGCGCGCGTCGGTGGAGCAGACCACGACCTCCCGGCCGATGAGGCTGGACTCGATGCGGCCCGCGATGCCGCGGATCTCGCTGTGATCGAGCACGATCGAGTGCTCGACCTCGCACTCGCTCAGCGTCACGCCCTCGCCGATCGCGCTGAACGGCCCGATGTACGCGTCCGAGACGCGCGCATTCGCGCCAATCACCAGCGGCCCGCGCAGGTGCGAACGCTCGACCACCGTGCCGGGGCCGATGTGCACGGGACCCTCGACGACGCTTTCCTCGTCCACGGTGCCCTCGATGCTCGGCTGCAGGTCCGCAAGGACGATGCGATTGGCCTCGAGCAGGTCCTCGACACGGCCGGTGTCCTTCCACCAGCCGCGGATCACGTGCGAGCGCACGTTGCGACCCGTGTTGATGAGGTGCTGGATGGCATCGGTGATCTCGAGCTCCCCGCGCGCCGAGGGCTGGATCGCGCGCACGGCGTCGAAGATGGACTTCGTGAACAGGTAGACGCCAACCAACGCGAGGTCGCTGCGCGGTTCCCTGGGCTTCTCCTCCAGCCGCACGACGCGCTCGCCATCGAGTTCGGCGACGCCGAACTCCCACGGGCGCGCCACCTTCGCCAGCAGGATCTGGGCGTCCGGCGCCTCGCGCTCGAACTCCCGCACGAAGGGCGAGACGCCGTCCTTGATGAGGTTGTCCCCGAGGTACATGACGAACGAATCGCCCGCCATGAACTCCTCGGAGATCTTGACCGCGTGCGCGAGGCCGAGCGGCGCCTCCTGCTCGATATAGGTCACCTTCAGCCCGAACCGCGAACCGTCCCCAACGGCGGCGCGAATCTCCGCCTGGGAGTTCACGAGCACGGTGACCAGCTCGCCCGTGCGGTGATCCGGCTTCAGCATCTCGCGCGGATCACTGACCACGATGCCCACCTCGCGGATGCCCGCGGCCGCGATCGCCTCGAGGCCGTAGTAAAGCACCGGCTTGTTCGCCACCGGCACGAGTTGCTTGGCGCGCGTGTGCGTGATTGGCCGCAGCCGGGTGCCGCGGCCCCCGGCGAGAACGAGTGCCTTCATTCCAACCTCCTCAGGAAGATCAGGGAACCTGCGAAGATGAATCCACCGAGCAGGATCCGAAACGCGAATTCGACGATACCCATGTCAAGTCAGTCACCCAGCGCGGCACCGAGGAGCCGCCGGGCTTCGGCCAGCGCCTCGGCGAGCTTGCCCGCGTCCTTGCCACCCGCAAGCGCAAGGTGCGGCTTGCCGCCACCCGAGCCGCCGGTCACCTGCGCCACCTTCCTGACCAGGTCCGAGGCGCTGAGCGCCTTTGCCGCGACCAGGTCGTCGCTCACCACGGCGAGGAAGGTGAGCTTGCCGTCGTTCTGCAGCGCCAGCACGGCGGCGCCCGTGCCGAGCGCGCCGCGCAGCCGGTCGGCCGCGTCGCGCGCCGCGTTGGTGTCCGCGCCCGCGGAGATTTCAGCGACCACCCAGCGGCCGCGCGGGGCCACGGTCGCGCCGGCGGCGAGCTTCGCGAACTCGGCGTCGAGCCCCTGCTTGTTCGCCTCGGCGTTCGCCTTGCGCAGCTCGGCCAGCTCACCCTTGAGCTTCTCGATCTGCGCCGGCACCGCGGCGGGCGCGGCCTGCAGCGCCTGCGCCGCCGCGAGCAGCACGCCCTGCTGCTCGCGCAGCCAGCGCAGCGCCTCCGCGCCGCACAGCGCCTCGGCGCGGCGCACGCCGCTCGCGATCGCCGAGTCCCCGACCAGCACGAACGCGCCGATGTCTCCCGTGCGCGCGACGTGCGTGCCGCCGCACAGCTCGCGGCTGGGCTCGATGCCCGCACCGGCGGCGCCCTCCACGGTCACCATGCGCACCTCGGCGCCGTACTTCTCGCCGAA
>CAIXRL010000200.1 GCA_903921835.1 Candidatus Eiseniibacteriota bacterium
CGGTGCGACCACGGGGACCGGCGCCGTGACGCGGGCCCGGGGCGGGCGCACACCGGCGAGGGCCTCGCGTTCCCGCTCCAGTGCGGGCTGGAGTCAGGTCTCGGGTCCCCAGGCGCAGGGGACCCACGGCCGGAGCGTCGAGAGTGGAGGCCGCCCCGTCCGGGAGGCGGGAACGTGGCGGACAGGTCCGCCGCCGGCGCCGCCGGCGGTGCAAGCGTGCGCCGAGCGAGCGGCCATTGCCGCGCGAGCCCGCGATGGAGCAGCCGATTGTCGTGGACGAGCTGCGTGACGGCATCGCGGCCGGCAGGCGGCCCCTCGCGGCCCGACTTCGTGGCTGGCCTCAAGCTCGCGGTCGTCCCCGTCCAGGCGGTCATGCTCCCCGCGCCACCCTTCCTGTACCGTTTGCGTCTGCAACCCTCGCGGGGGGGGCGCGGCGCTCGCGGCGTGGTGGAGACGCGGGTCCGGCGACCGCGTTCCGCGCCGCCCCGGGCGCGCGCGGCGCCCCCGCGGCGGCGGCCGAAGCGCGGGGGTCGGAGCGCTTGCCGCGGCGGATACCGCAGGCTACTGTCCGGCCGCAAGCGGTTGCGCAGAGATTTCAGACGAGGGATCGTGGCTCGGGCAGGGAGCAACGCAGCCCGGGCCACGATTCCCGGCTGAATGGGCGGGGGACCTCTGCGACAGGACACTGGATTGCGGGCCGCTCCCGCCCCGCGCTGCTCGCATCGGCCTCGTGGTGTCCGGCAGCGGCCCGGACTTCACGGCGCCGGCCGCCGCAGCTCGAGCGGGATGCCGGGTGGCGCCGCGGTGGTGCTGCGCTCCTGCAACACCCCGGCGTCTTCGCGGACGAACGCGCGAGGGGGCCGTGGCTGGAGGTGCTGCGCGAACGTGGCGCGAGGCTTCATGCGGCGATTGCCCGCGCCGCTGCTCGACGAGTGTTGTGCGCTGAAGATCGGGGATGATCGCCTGGATCCTCGTCAGTCGTCGCCGCTTCATCTGCATAGGCTCACCGGCTGTCGTCTTCTGGACCCACCCGCGACTCCTGTTCGGCGCGCAACCCTCGGCGAGTCCCGGGCGTCCGAAGGACCGCAGGCTCGCATTCACTCGAAAGGAGCGCGCACGTGGATGACCGGCTGCCGCTGGACGCGGTGATCTTCGATGCGGGCGGCACGCTCGTGCGGCTCGACTTCGAGTGGATCGCCGGGATGCTCGGCGAGCTCGGCGTGCGGACGACCGCTGACGCCCTGCGCCGGGGCGAGGTGGACGGCCGGCGGCTGTACGACGCCGCGGCGACCGGGGTGTTGAACCTGTCTCCCAGCGCGCCGCATCCGCCGCTCGGCTCGACGGCGCCGGTCGAGGCGTACTGGGGCGGCATGCTGCGGGCCGTCGGCTGTCCGCCAGGTCTCGTGGACGACGGGCTCGCCCGCATGCACGCGCGGCAGCGCTCGGACGCCTTCCTGTGGGCGAAGCCCATGGAGGGTGCGCGCGGGGCGCTGGACGCCCTGCTGCCGCTCGGGCTGCGCGTCGCCTGCGTGAGCAACTCCGACGGGCGCGCCGAGGCGCACCTCGTGCGCTGCGGCGTGCGCGAAGGTCTCGAGTTCGTGATCGACTCGCAGGACGTCGGCATCGAGAAGCCCGATCCACGGATCTTCGCTCTCGCGCTCGAGCGCCTCGCGGTGGACCCGGACCGCGCGCTCTACGTGGGCGACATTCGCAGCGTGGACGAAACCGGCTCGCGATCGGCGGGGATGCAGTTCGTGCTGCTCGATCCGTACGGCGACTACGCGGGCCCCGGCACGGCCGGCATCCCGACCATCGCGGACCTGCCCCGGTATGTCGCGGGGACGTTTCGGACCGTGGCTTCGGATGCGCGCAGGAGCCGCTGAACCCCGGGGTCGCCATGCACCGAAAGGCGGCAGAGTGGCAACCATGAAGAAGGAGTTCGCACTGCTCCCGGCACCGCCTGCGCCGAGCGCGGATGCGGTGACGAGGACGCAGGCGTTTCGCTGCGGGCCTGTCCGGCGCCTGCCGGGATCAGCGGGGGAGCCCCGGTGAGCGCGCCGCTGGGCGCAACGTCGCGGACGCGGCTGCCCGCGCCGGGCTGGCCACGCACGGCGTTGCTGTCGCTCTCCGACAAGGCGGGCGCGGCGGACTTCGCGCGCACGCTGGCGACGCACGGGACGCGCCTGCTCGCGAGCGGCGGCACCGCGGCGCACCTGGCGGCGGCGGGACTCGCCGTCACGGCGGTGGAGGAGTGGACCGGTTTTCCGGAGATGCTGGGCGGCCGTGTGAAGACGCTGCATCCTCACGTGCACGCGTCCATCCTGGCGCGGCGCTCCTCGCCCGAGGACATGGCGGCGCTGGCGGAGCGCGGGCTGGAGCCGATCGAGCTCGTGGCGGTGACGCTCTATCCGTTCGAGACGCGCGGCGTGGAGCTGGACGACGCCGGGATGATCGAGGAGATCGACATCGGCGGGGTGGCCCTGCTGCGCGCGGCCGCCAAGAACCACGACGGCGTCATCGTGTTGCACGACAGCGCGCAGTACGCGGAGGTTCGCGCGGCGCTCGAACGTGGAGTGACCCCGGAGGAGCGCCGGCGCTGGGCGCTGGCGACGTTCGCGCGCACGGCGCGCTACGACGCCGCCATCGCCAGCGAGCTGGCTCGCAGATCGGGTGATCCCGGCGAGCCGCCGGCGTTCCACGCACTGCTGCTGGAGCGCGTGCGCACGCTGCGCTATGGCGAGAACCCTCACCAGGGCGCGGCGCTCTACGCTCGCGCCGGCTCGCCCACCGCGCCGTCGACGTGGCGGGAGGGCAGGGAGTTGTCGTACAACAACCTGCTCGATCTCGAGGCGGCGGTGGCGCTGGTGTGGCGCTTCCGCAGGCCCGCGTGCGTGATCGTCAAGCACAACCAGCCCTGCGGCGCAGCGTGCGCCGCGTCGCTGGTGGACGCCTACTCGCTCGCCAACGCGGCGGACGCCCTCTCGGCGTTCGGCGGCATCGTGGCGTTCAACCGCGCGCTCGACGGTGAGACCGCGCGGCAGCTCGCCGGGCGCTTCGTCGAGTGCGTCGCGTTCCCGGAGCTCACGCCCGAGGCCGACGAGGCGCTGCGCGGACGGAAGAACCTGCGCCTCGTGCAGCTCACGGCGGCCGATCTCGCGTCCCCCGATCCGTGGCGGGTGCGGCTCGTGGGACCGTGGGCGCTGCTGCAGCGCGAGGCGCAGGCCCAGGCGCCGCCGTGGCGCGTGGTGACGAAGCGCCCGCCCACCGACGCGGAATCCGAGACGCTCGCGTTCGCGTGGGAGGTCTGCGGCGCGGCGCGCAGCAACGCCGTCGTGCTGGCGCGGGGCCAGGAGATGGTCGGGCTCGGCAGCGGCCAGGCCTCGCGCGTGGACGCGGTGGACGTGGCGCTCATGAAGGCGAACCGCGCCAGTCACACCACGCACGGCGCGGTGCTCGCGAGCGATGGCTTCTTCCCGTTTGCGGACAGCATCACGCATGCGGCCGAGGCGGGCGTCACCGCGATCGTGCAGCCCGGCGGCTCGGTGCGCGACCCCGAGGTGATCGCCGAGGCCGACCGCCTGGGA
The DNA here is from genome assembly GCA_903921835.1 of Candidatus Eiseniibacteriota bacterium. Lineage (GTDB taxonomy): Bacteria > Eisenbacteria > RBG-16-71-46 > RBG-16-71-46 > RBG-16-71-46 > CAIXRL01. The sequence goes on from CAIXRL010000200.1 coordinate 3,585, forward strand.
GTGGCGATGGTGTTCACCGACCGCAGGACGTTCCGGCACTGAGGGGGGTGGGGATGATGAATCCGTTCATTGTGTCGAACGCTACGCTCGAGAGCCCCATGGATCCACGTCAGGCGGAAGCTGCGATCGACGCACTGCTGGAGCACAGCGTGAGGATTGACGATCGACCATGAGCCGCCAGCCAAGAGTGCGAGATGCGCCTCAGCCGCAAGAAGATCGGCCGGCCGCGCCGCAGCCGTGTTGTCCACACGATGAGGACAGCGGCCGGTCCAGCTTCGGGGTACCCACCGAAGGTGGGTCCGGATGACGCGCAGATCGCACTCGCAGGCGGCGGGCTCATGAATGATCCGGGCTAGCCGCCCGCCCGGCTCCGCCGATCGAATGGGAGTATTCAATCCTGGCGCCAACCCCGATCAGATACCGCGTCTGCCTGCCACGCCTGCCCCATTCGGGGCCTGGCTCGGAAAGACCCGATGCCGTGACAGCCCTGCCGTCATCGGTACCGGTGTTCACCGATCACCGCACGTCACGGCATTGAGGACCTCATGAATCCCAGCCAGCGCCGGGTCGTCGTCGCCGCAACCTTCCTGGTCGCCGCCGTCCTGTTCGTGGCCTTCTTCCTGTCGCCCTTCTGGGCCTGGGCGACCTGGAACGCGAAGGAGGGAACGCTGGACCTGGGCATCGTGAGGTTTTCGAACCGGCCGCCGTTCCCCTCCGGCGCGCGCGGGGTCGGGCTGGGCCTCCTGCTGCCCATCGTGCTGGCCGCCGCCGGCCGCGTGCTTGCGCTTTCGGGGAAGGCCGTCGGGGCTCCGCGACCGTGACGAACACCCACCGGAAGGGCCGATGTCCGACATGCCCCGCGAACGGGTCCCCATCCTCGACTTCGGCTTGCAGTACAGGCCGTCGGCCGCGCGGCGCGCGGTGAACAGGCTGGACGGCACGAGGGGGGGGCTCGCGGCGCCCGCAGGCGTCGCCGCCGGCGCGCGCCGCGAGCCGGATTGCCAGCGAACTGCGCGCCGTGAAGCGCGCGGTGCGCGACGTGACGAGCACGCTGACTGCGGCGATCGCATGGCGGTGGCGGCCGGGGACCGGGGCGGCGCCTTCGCACGGCTCGGGCTCGCGCTCGCGCTGGCGTGGGCGAGCGCGGCGTCTGCGAGCGCCGCGACGAGCGTCAGCGTCCGCGGTGACGTTGGCGCGGCGCGCGTGGTGTGGACGCTGGCGCAGGACCCGCTGCGGACCGCTGTCCGCTCGGACTCGCTCGTGGACCGCGCGCGGTGGGCGGCGCGGCTGGCCACGCCGGCGGGCTCGGCCACCGCGCTGCACGTGCTCGGGAGCGCGCGTTTCGCGACGCGCGACTTCGCCGGCGCGGACTCGTGCTGGCGCGCGCTCGGGGAGCGGCGCGGCCCGTGGCAGGTGGAC
>CAIXRL010000201.1 GCA_903921835.1 Candidatus Eiseniibacteriota bacterium
GCAGTGCAGGGGGCGGCGAGGGCTTTCGCTCGAAGCCGGCGCTGGCGTGCCGTGGACGCACCCTGCGAGCGCAGACGCGACGTGACGACGTGAGTCGTGCCGCACGCTCACTGCACATGGCGCACGCGTCAAATCAAATCGTCCTCAACCCGGATGCAGTCCCTGGAAGGCCGCGCACGAATACCGGGATCCTGTAGGCTGCTCCCCGACGGCGTCGTGAAGGGCGCTGAGGTGGCTTCCAGCCCCGGGCAGCCATACCGACGCGGAGGAGTTCGTGACCAACGAGTTCACATCAGTCGCGCGTCGACTCGGGCTCGTCGCGGCGGCGGTGACGGCGGTCCTGATTGTCGCCTACGCGGTCACGCTCGCGGCCGGGTTCCTGTCGCTCAAGTCCCCGAACGACCCGATCGGCCATCCGATGTTCTCGATCCTCGAGATCCTGATCATCGTCATGATGCCGGCGATGGTCGCGCTGATGGTCGCGGTTCATGCCTGGGCGCCGGCACGGGCGAAGGTGCTCAGTCTGGCCGCCCTCGCCTTCATGTGCCTGCTCGCCGGGGTGACGTGCAGCCTGCACTTCGTCATCCTGACGGTCAGTCACCAGGCCGCGTTTGCCGGCCAGCCGTGGCTGCCGCTCGTCTTCCAGTTCAAGTGGCCCTCGGTCGCCTACGCCCTCGACATCCTGGCCTGGGACGTCTTCTTCCCACTGTCGATGCTGTGCGCTGCCGGGCTCTTCGGCGGGAGCCGCCTGAAGACGTGGATCCGGTGGCTGATGGTCGCCTCGGCAGTGCTCGCGTTCGCGGGGCTGAGCGGCGTCGCGGCGAACGACATGCAGCTGCGGAACATCGGCATCGTCGGATACGTCGGGGTATTCCTCGTCGTGGATGTCCTGCTGGGCATCCTGTTCCATCGCTCGGCTGCCCGCCGCCGTTCCTGCGATGACCCCTAGATCCTCCGCCGCACCGCCGACAGCGATCTCAGGCCCGTGACCACGATCAGGTTGTCCACGTTCGTGTCGTAGCTGCCAAAGATCAGCCGGCTCTCCGACACGTGCCCCGCGGTGTGCAACTGGCCGTCGGCGGGGTCCGCGATGGCGTAGCGGTTGGACCCGACCATCTTCCACGCGTGCCCGATGCACACGCAGAAGTGCGGAGGGTCCACGAGCCCGATGATCACGGGCAGCGACTTGCTGGCACCGTCGAGGATGCCCTTGAGCTTCGTCTTGGAGAAGTACCAGTTGCCGCCGAGGTTGAGATCCGTCTCCTGGATCTCCGAGAGGATCCCGTAGCCGCCCAGCACCTTCACCAGGTTGCTCTGGGCGGAGCCCGAGCCCGGCTGGTTCTCCGTCGCGCCGCGAATGACCCTGCCGAGCACGCGCTGCCGGTGGGGCATGACGGGCATGACGCGCCGCATCGTGGGGTTGTCCTTGTTGGCGCGCACGTACTTTGCCCGGTCGCCGTAGGACTTCGACTCGTCGGCGATGATGCACGACGGGAGCTTGTCGCCCTTGGCGAAATTGATGACCATGCAGACGCTGGCCATCCCGCAGTTCATCTCGTCTTCCTGCTGGTAGGTATCGACGCCCTGCGACTTCATCCATCCGGCCATCGCGTCCGTCACCTTTCTCTGCCGCGTGTCGCGGCCAGTGTCGCCAGCGGAACGGAATGCACCCACGCCGGCCCCTTCGGGGACCTGGTTGCGCGAGTGGGACCATAGCCCCATTGCCGCCCATCACGGAACAGCGCGTCGCCCCCGCGTACTCCCGCCGGAGCGCATCCGGCGGCGCCCGGCATATCCCGGGGGCACGGTCCGGTGGTGTACGATGCCGCGCGGTATGCGCGCGCAGCGCGCGCTGATTGGCGACCGACTTCATCCGCACGGAAGGGTTCCCATGATGGAGCATCTGGACTACGAAGCCGTCGGATTCGTGTCGGGCCTCGAGGTGCACCAGCAGCTGGGCACGACACACAAGCTATTCTGCCGGTGCCCGGCGGGCCTCTACACGGAGACCCACGACGGCGAGGTGCTGCGTCACATGCGCCCCACGCTGTCCGAACTCGGCGAGTACGACGGCACGGCGCTGATGGAGTTCAAGACCAGGAAGGAGATCATCTATCTCCTGAACCACCTCAACGTCTGCACGTACGAGATGGACGACACGCCGCCGTTCCTGGTGAACCAGGAGGCGATCGACATCGCGATGGAGCTGTGCCTGATGATGCACATGGACGTCATCGACGAGGTCCACTTCGCCCGCAAGCAGTACCTCGACGGCTCCATTCCCACGGGCTTCCAGCGCACCGCGATCATCGGCGTCAACGGCTGGCTGCCGTTCCGCGGCCGGCGCCTCACGGTCACGCACGTGAGCGTGGAAGAGGACTCGTGCCGCGAGGTGTCGGACAAGGGGCACCGCATCGTGTGGCGCACCGACCGCCTGGGCATGCCGCTGACCGAGACCGTGACCGGTCCCGAACTGCGCACTCCCGACGAGGTGCGCGAGGCCATCCTGCTCTGCGGCCTGACCGCGCGCTCGACACGTCGCGTGCGCACCGGCATCGGGGCCAGCCGCCAGGACGTGAACGTGTCGGTCCGCGGTGGCAGCCGCGTGGAGATCAAGGGTGTGCCGCGCGCGGGGCTCGCGGTGAAGCTCGTGCACAACGAGGGCATCCGCCAGTGCAACCTGCTCGCTCTGCGCGACGAGCTGCACCGCAGGGGCTTCACCTCGCCCGAGACCATCCGCACCGAGGCGTTTGACGTCTCCGACCTGTGGGCCGGCGTCGACGTCGGGTTCATCCGGCGGACGCTGAGTTCGGGTGGCAGGGTGTTCGCCGTCAAGGTTCAGGGTGCGGCAGGCCTCGCGCAGCATCCCACGCAGCCGGACACGACGTTCATCGACGAGCTGGCAGGTCGCCTGCGCGTGATCGCCTGCCTGGACGAGCTGCCGATCGTATTCTCGGGCGCCCAGTTTCCGCAGTTCCCGTCGCGCAACATCGTGCTGGACCGGGTGCGCAAGCGTGCGGGCGCGGGAGCGAACGACGACGTCTTCATCGTATTCGGTCCCGAGGACGACATGCGCACGGCGGCCGAGGAGATCCGCCTGCGCTTCGCGGACGCCACGCTGGGCGTGCCCAAGGAGACGCGGCAGGCGCTGGTGGGCGGGTACACGACCTTTGAGCGCATCCTGCCGGGACCCGATCGCATGTACCCCGACACCGATTCGCCGCCCACGCGCGTGACCAAGGAGCGCGTGGCGGGCATCCGCTCGCAGCTCAAGCCCACGCCGTGGGCGCGC
>CAIXRL010000202.1 GCA_903921835.1 Candidatus Eiseniibacteriota bacterium
GCGCTCGAGTCGCTCGCCAACGCCGCGCGCGGCAAGTACACGCGCCTCGCGCTGCCCGACCGCGTCGATCGCCGCGCGCTGCCCGCGGTGCACGTGGTCGACCTGCGGCGCGACGGCGAGGGTGGCGTGCTGCTGTCGCGGCCGCTGCGCGCCGCGCTCGCCGGGCGCCTCGCGCGGGGCGAGCAGGCGCTGCTGTGGCTCAATCGGCGCGGGCACTCGCACTACGTGCAGTGCCGCGGCTGCGGCTGGACGCCCGAGTGCCCCGACTGCGACATCTCGATGACGCTGCACGTCTCGCCGCACGAGCTGCGCTGCCACTACTGCGACCGCCGCGAGGACGCGCCGGGCCTGTGCCCCAAGTGCCAGCTGCCGCTGCTGCGCCTGGGCGGCGCCGGCACGCAGCGCGCCGAGCGCGAGCTGGCCACGCGTTTCCCGCAGGCGCGCGTGCTGCGGCTGGACACCGACGTGGCGAAGGACCGCGCCGAGCCCGCCCGCGTGCTCGAGCGCTTCGCGCGCGGGGAGGCCGACGTGCTGCTGGGCACGCAGATGATCGCCAAGGGTCTCGACTTTCCGCGCGTCACGCTGGTCGGCGTGCTCGACGCCGACGTGGCGCTGCACCTGCCCGACTTCCGCGCCGCCGAGCGCGCTTGGCAGCTGCTGGTGCAGGTTTCCGGCCGCGCCGGTCGCGGCAAGGTGCCGGGCGAGGTGATGGTGCAGACCTGCACGCCGGAACACCCCGCGATCGCGGCGCTCGCCACCGGCGACACGCCCGCGTTCATGCGGCGCGAGATGGCCGAGCGGCGCGACGCCGGCTACCCGCCCTACGTGCGGCTGATCTCGCTGCTCGTCTGGGGGCCCGACGCGGCCGCAGTCGAAGCGGACGCGAACGCGCTCGCCGGGAAGGCGCGCGCGGTGGCGGAGCCGCTGGGCGTCGCCGTGCTCGGGCCAGCGCCCCGGGCCATGGCGCGCGTGCGCGGACAGCACCGCTGGCACCTGCTGCTCAAGGGCAACGACGCCGTGAAGGTGCGCGCCGCGGCGGCGGCGGCGCTCGAATGGGCCGAGGCTCCCGGCCGGCGCGGCGCGAAGGTGGCCGCGGACGTGGACCCGATCGAGACGCTGTAGCCCGGGCGATTCGCGAGCCCGCCGCCCGCGAGCGCGATCTTCGCGCCAGCCGGGGCGCTCCGGCGGCGGCTCCCGGTGTCGCGAACCCGTCGCTCCCCGTGCGGGGCCGCGTCACCCGTGCGCTGCGCACGCACGCCGCACGCACGCCTCCGGCGCCTGTCCATTGCGGCCCGGCGCAGCCGCGTGCCGCGCATGCGCTTGACGCCCTTTGAAATCCGGACCTAGAGTCGGTCCCGCTTGCGGATTCGCGCCGCCTTGACGGGCGCTGGCATCCTTCCCGCACTGGAAAGCGGCCGACATGACGACCCAGCCCATCAAACCTGCCGGGGACGCTCCCGATCACGGCCGTCCGGCCGCCGCCCACGCGGTCACGCTCGCGATGGTGCGCGACAGTGCGCGGGTCAAGGCGTACATCCGCATGGCGGACGCCTCGCTCGAGCAGATCGGCTACACCGAGCACGGTGAGCGGCACGTCTCGCTGGTCAGCCGGATCGCCTA
>CAIXRL010000203.1 GCA_903921835.1 Candidatus Eiseniibacteriota bacterium
CAGAGGTTGCTGTACTTCCCGCCCTCGCGGCCGAGATCCGGCCCGATGCGGCGCGAGCCCCACAGGAACGGATGGTCGTAGACGAACTCGCCGGGCTTGCTGTACTCGCCGTAGCGCTCGGTCTCGTACCGCATGGGACGGATCATCTGCGAGTGGCAGTTGAAGCAGCCCTCACGCTGGTAGATGTCGCGCCCCGCGAGCTCGAGCGGCGTGTACGGCTTCACGGACGCGATCGTGGGGATGTTGGTGCGGATCAGGAACGTGGGGATGATCTCGAACAGCGAGGCGACGAGCACCGCGACCACGACCCAGACCGTGAACACGACTGGCAGCGCCTCCCACTTCCGGTGTCCCGTCAGGGAGAAGCCCGCCCAGAAGCCCCGGGCACTGTCGCCGGAGGCGCGCACCAGCGCGGGCGCCTGGAGGACGGGTTCCTCATAGGTCTTCGGCCGGGCCTGCCACGTGCGCAGGATGTTCCAGCCGAACATCAGCATGCCGGCGATGTACAGGCCGCCGCCGAGCGCGCGCATCCAGTACATGGGCATGAGCTTCATCGTCGTCTCGATGAAGTCGGGGTACTGCAGATGCCCCGTCTGGTCGAAGGCGCGCCACATCAGGCCCTGCGTGGCGCCGGCGCTGTAGATGGCGGTCGAGTACAGGATCATGCCGAACGTGGCGACCCAGAAGTGCGTCTCGGCCAGCTTGATGCTGTGGAGCTTCGTCTGGAAGATGCGCGGCAGCAGCCAGTACACCATGCCGAACGTCATGAAGCCGTTCCAGCCCAGCGCGCCGGTGTGTACGTGCGCGATGATCCAGTCGGTGTAGTGCGCGAGCGCGTTGACGCTCTTGATGGCGAGCATCGGGCCCTCGAACGTCGCCATGCCGTACGCGGTCACCGCGACCACGAGGAACTTGAGGATCGGGTCCTCGACGACCTTGTGCCACGCCCCGCGCAGCGTCAGCAGGCCGTTGACCATGCCGCCCCACGACGGCATCCACAGCGCCACCGAGAAGATCATGCCCAGCGTGGACGCCCACTCCGGCAGCGCCGTGTAGTGGAGGTGGTGAGGTCCCGCCCAGATGTACATGAACACCAGCGTCCAGAAGTGCAGGATGGACAGCCGGTACGAGAACACGGGCTTGTTCGCGGCCTTGGGCAGGAAGTAGTACATGAGCCCAAGGAACGGCGTGGTGAGGAAGAACGCCACGGCGTTGTGGCCGTACCACCACTGCATGAACGCGTCCTGCACACCGGCGTAGACCGAGTAGCTCTTCAGCGGCCCCACCGGCAGCGCGAGGTTGTTGAAGATGTGCAGGATGGCCACCGTCACGATCGAGGCGATGTAGAACCAGATCGCGACGTACAGGTGCCGCTCGCGCCGGCGCGCCAGGGTCATGAAGAAGTTGACGGCGAAGATGACCCAGACGACCGCGATCAGGATGTCGATCGGCCACTCGAGTTCGGCGTACTCCTTGGATTGCGTGAAGCCCAGCGGCAGCGTGATCGCGGCGCAGACGATGACCAGCTGCCAGCCCCAGAAGTGGAGCCCGCTGAGCAGGTCCGAGAACATGCGCGTCTTGAGCAGGCGCTGGGAGGAGTAGTAGATGCCCGTGAAGATGGCGTTGCCCGCGAACGCGAAGATCACCGCGTTCGTGTGCAGCGGCCGCAGGCGGCCAAACGTCAGGAAGGGCGGGACATTCAGCGCTGGAACGGCGAGCTGCAGGGCGATGAAGAGCCCCACCAGCATGCCGACCAGCCCCCAGACGAAGGTCGCGACCAGGAACTTCCGGACGATCGCGTCGTCGTACTTGAAGGAGTCGAGCTGTGCGTTCATTGCGGCTCCCTGTCGGGACATCGGTGGCCCGCGGCGATGCGGGCGTGAACGACGGACTTCCGCGATTGCAGTGGGCCCCGAGGCCCGGGAACGAATGCGTTGCGGATCGCTTCCAGCAAAAGCGCTCACGAGGGCGGCCGCAACGGCCAGGCCCGTGACGCGCTGTCGATGCGAGGGAGGCGCGAGGTGCGGGGCCGCGCGGGTTGCCGCGAAACGGCCGAGATCCCGGTGACCACGAAGCGACCTGCGGAAGATGCGAAACGCCGGGCCTGACGTCAACCTGCCATTCCACCATCGGGGTGACGCACGCTCGCGCGGGTCGCGAGGCGCACCCGGCATGTCCGCGCGGCCGCGCAACGCGTGAGCGTCGCACGGCCCGCGGGTGTGCGGCCCGGGCTACCCCCGTTTCGCGAGCGCGTCGATCAGCCGCTGCGCGGCCTCGGTGCCCGCGCGCTTTTGCGCCTCCGCCGTGCTGGCGCCCAGGTGTGGCAGTGCGATCAGGTTCGGCAGCCCCAGCAGCGGGCTCGCGCCGGGAGGCTCCTCGGTGAACACGTCCGTCGCCGCGGCGCGCAGCCTGCCGCTCTGGAGCGCGTCGAACAGCGCGGCCTCGTTCACTACGCCGCCGCGCGAGCAGTTCACCAGGATGGCGTCCGGCTTCATCAGCGCGAACTCGCGCGCGCCGACCGAGTCCCGCGTCCCGTCCGTGAGCGGCATGTGCAGCGTGAGGATGTCCGCGGCGGCGAACAACTCGTCGCGCGTCACGGCGTGCACCCACTCGAAACCCTGACCCGGGGACTCGTAGAGCGGGTCGTGCGCGACCACCGTGAGGCCGAACGCGCGGGCGCGTGTCGCCACCTCGCGGCCGATGCGCCCGAAGCCCAGGATGCCGAGCGTGCGGCCGGCCAGTTCGCGACCCTGGTACTTGCTCTTCTCCCACACGCCGCCGCGCAGGTCGCCCGCCGCGGGCACGATGTGGCGCTCCAGCGCCAGCATCAGCCCGAACGCCAGCTCGGCCACCGAGATCGTGTTGGCGTCGGGCGTATTCATGACCTGCGTGCCGCACTCCGCCGCGGCGACGCGATCCACGTTGTCCAGGCCCGTGCCCGCGCGCACCACCACCTTCAGTCCCGGGCACGCGCGCAGCACGTCGCCGGTCACCTTGCTGGCGCCGCGCACGAGCAGCCCCTGCACACCGTCCAGCGCCGCGATCAGTTCGGCGCCCTTGAGCGCGTTGCCCTCGCTCACCTCGTGGCCCGCCGCGCGCAGCATCGCGATCGCGGACGCGTCCACCTTGTCGCAGGCCAGGACCCTCATGCGGCCTCCCACGCGCGCCGCGCCGCGTCGATGGCGCCGGTCGCGGGCGCCCCGAGCGCGCCCACGCACTCCTCGAGCGCGCCCAGCACCACGTAGATGTCCGAGAGATCGTACGAACCCATGTGGCCGATGCGCAGCATCTTGCCCTTCATGTGATCCTGCCCGCCCGCGACCACGATGCCGTGCGTCACGCGCAGGCGCTTGACCACCGCGCCCGCGTCCACTCCCGCGGGCGGCAGCAGCGCGGTGACGCTGTTCGCGGGGCTCTTGGAGAACAGCGTGAAGCCGATCGCCTGCGCGCCCGCGCGCACCGCGGCGCCCAGGCGCGCGTGGCGGCGGTGCACCTGCGCCAGGCCCTCTTCCTTCATCATGTCGAGCGCCTCCCCGACCGCGAACACCAGGCTCACGGCCGGCGTGAACGCGCTCTCGCCCTCCGGCAGGCCCTTGCGCGCCTTGCGCAGGTCGAAGTAGAAGCGCGGCAACTTCTGGCCCTCGATGGCCTCGAGCACCCAGGGCGCCAGGCTCACGGTGGCGATGCCGGGAGGGCTCATCAGGCCCTTCTGCGAACCCGTGACGACGACGTCCACGCCCCACGCGTCCTGCGGCAGCGGGTGCACGCCGACGCCGGTGATGGCGTCCACGACCAGCCGCCTGCCGCGCGCGCGGGTCACCTTCGCGAAGCCCTCGATGTCGTAGAACGTCGCGGTGGACGTCTCGCTCTGCTGCGCGAACACGGTGGTGATGGCCGGGTCGGCCGCGAGCGCGGCATCGATCTCCGCGGGCGCGACGGCGTGTCCCCACTCCACGGTGATCGCCTCGTACGGCACTCCGTACGCCTTGCACAGGCTGGCCCAGCGCTCACCGAACTTGCCGCCCACCACCACGAGCGCCTTCTCGCCGGGCGCCATCAGGTTCACGACGCACGCCTCCATGGCGCCGGTGCCGGAGGCGGCCAGCATGAGCACCTCGCCCTGCGTCTCGTGCAGCCACTTCAGGTCCTCGCTCACCTTCCTGTACGCGGCGCGGAAGATCTCCGTGCGGTGGTGCGGCGGCACCTGCGACAGGGCGCGCAGGATCCGCACGGGGATCTCGACGGGGCCGGGCGTGAACAGGCGCGGCCGGGTGCTGGTCTTCGCGGAGACGGCGGGCGGCACGGTCATGGCAACAGGTTCCTTCCTCGATCCCGGCGAGCCACGGGCCCGCCGCTGGCGGCCTGCGGTTCGTGGGTCGCGCGGATCGTCTCAGTGGGTGTAGTTCGCGGCCGGCTTCTCGGGCCGCTCGGGATCCGTCTTGGCGGGCATGGGTGCGAGCGCGTGTTCGAGGACCTGGTCCATGTTCTCGACCTCGATGAACTCGAGATCGGCACGCACCTCCTCGGGAATCTCGGAAATGTCCTTGGCGTTCGCCGCGGGCACCAGCAGCACGTGCATGCCGGCGCGGCGCGCCGCCACGGCCTTCTCGTTCAGCCCGCCGATCGGCAGCACGGTGCCGCGCAGCGTGATCTCGCCGGTCATGGCGACGTCGGCGCGCGTCGGCTGCCCGGTGAGCGCCGAGACCAGCGCGGTCGCGATCGTGATGCCGGCCGAGGGCCCGTCCTTGGGCATCGCTCCCTCGGGCACGTGCACGTGCACGTCGATCTCGCGGTGGAACCAGCGGTCGAGCCCGAACTGCGCCGCGCGCGAGCGGGCGTAGCTCATGGCCGCCTGCCCCGATTCGCGCATGACGTCGCCGAGCTTGCCGGTCAGCATCAGGTCGCCCTTGCCCGGCAGGATCGACACCTCGATCGTCAGCAGCTCGCCGCCCGTCTCGGTCCACGCGAGCCCGTTGGCGACGCCGACACGCGACGTGCGCTCGACGGACGTCTCGAGCCAGCGCCGCGGACCCAGCAGCTTCGCGATCAGCGCCGGCGTGACCGCCACGCGCTTGTCGAGCTTGCCCTCGGCCTTCTTCTTGGCCACCTTGCGGCACACTCCCGCGATCTCGCGTTCCAGGTTGCGCACGCCGGCCTCGCGCGTGTAGCCGTTCACGAGGTCGCGCAACGCCGCGTCGCTCACCTGCACGTCGCCCTCCTCCAGGCCCGCCGCGGCACGCTGCTTGGGCACGAGGAAGCGCTTCGCGATCTCGACCTTCTCGGTCTCGAGATAGCCGGGCAGCCGGATGACCTCCATGCGGTCCACCAGCGCGGGCGGAATCGTGTACAGCGAGTTCGCCGTGCAGATGAACAGCACCTGCGACAGGTCGAAGTCCACCTCGAGGTAGTGATCGTTGAACGTGTGGTTCTGCTCGGGGTCCAGCACCTCGAGCAGCGCGCTCGAGGGGTCGCCGCGGTAGTCGGCGCCGAGCTTGTCGATCTCATCGAGCAGGAAGACCGGATTGCGGCTGCCGGCGCGGCGCAGGCTCTGCAGGATCCGGCCCGGCATGGAGCCGATGTACGTGCGGCGGTGCCCGCGGATCTCGGCCTCGTCGCGCACGCCGCCCAGGGCCACGCGGATGAAGCGCCGGCCGATCGCGCGCGCAATGGACTTGCCCAGCGAGGTCTTGCCCACGCCGGGCGGGCCGACGAAGCACAGGATCGGCGCCTTGTTCTTGCCCGTCAGCTTGAGCACCGACAGGTACTCGACGATGCGCTCCTTGACCTTCTTGAGACCGTAGTGGTCCTCGTCGAGCACGGACTCGACGTTCGGAATGTCGAGGCTGTCGCGCGTCATCGTTCGCCACGGCAGGCCCGCGAGCCAGTCGATGTAGCTGCGCACCACGGTCGCCTCGGGCGACATGAAGCTCATGCGCGAGAGCCGGTCCAGCTCCTTCATCGCCCGGGCGCGCACCTCGCGCGGCATCTTGGCCTTGCGGATCGCGACGCCCAGGTCGTCGAGCTCGCTGGAGAACTCGTTCTGGTGCCCGAGCTCCTTGCGGATCGCCTTGAGCTGCTCGTTGAGATAGAACTCCTTCTGGTTCTTGTGCACCGACGAGCGCA
>CAIXRL010000204.1 GCA_903921835.1 Candidatus Eiseniibacteriota bacterium
CGCAAGGGGCGCGCCCCCGGCACGCGCCGGGGGTCGCACCCGTGAGGTTCACCGCAGTACTCGCGCGATCCGCTCGAACGCCCAGTCGAGGTCGTCCTGCTCGATCACCAGCGGCGGCGCGATGCGCAGCACGCTCTCGACCGTGTCCTTGCAGAGTACACCCTCGGCCATGAGTTTCTTGGCATAGGCCTTCGCCGGCCCCGCTTCCTTGTGCAGCTCGATGCCGATGAGCAGGCCGCGGCCGCGCACTTCCTTCACGATCGGCGAGCCCAGCGCACGCAGCCGCGCCATGAATGCCTCGCCCAAGCTGGCGGCGCGCTCGGCGAGACCGTCGCGCACGAGCACGCGCATTGCGGCGCGGGCCACCGCGCACGCCAGCGGGTTGCCGCCGAACGTGCTGCCGTGGTCGCCCGGCGAGAACACGCCCAGCACCTCGCGCGAGGCCAGGACCGCGGAGACGGGCATCATGCCGCCGCCGAGCGCCTTGCCCAGGATAAGCACGTCGGGCTTGACGCCCTCGTGGTCGCACGCCAGCAGCCTGCCGGTGCGGGCCAGGCCGGTCTGGATCTCGTCGGCCATGAACAGCACGCGCTGCCTGCGGCACAGCTCGCGCGCGCCGGCGAGGTAGCCCGCCGGCGGCACCACGATGCCGCCCTCGCCCTGGATGGGTTCGACCAGGAAGCCGACCGTGTTCGGCCCGATCGCCGCCTCGAGCGCCGCCAGGTCACCGTAGGGGACCAGTTTGAAGCCGGGCGTGAACGGCCCGAAGCCGTCGCGGTACTGCGGGTCGTCCGAGAAGCTCACGATGCTGATCGTGCGCCCGTGGAAGTTGCCCTCGCAGCAGAGGATCTCCGCCTGGTCCCCGGCCACGCCCTTCACGCGGTAGCCCCACTTGCGCGCGGTCTTGAGCGCCGTCTCCACGGCCTCGGCGCCGGTGTTCATGGGGAGCACGAGTTCCTGCCCGCAGAGCTTCGTGATCTCCTCGCAGAAAGGCCCGAACTGGTCGTTGTGGAACGCGCGCGAGGTCAGCGCCAGCGTGCGCGCCTGCTCCACGAACGCGGCCACGATCTCGTCGTGCCCGTGCCCGAAGTTGAGCGCCGAGTAGGCGCTCAACATGTCGAGGTAGCGCTTTCCGTCCACGTCCTCGACCCACGCGCCGCGGCCGCGCGCGATGACCACGGGCAGCGGCGCGTAGTTGCGCGCGCTGTGCCCTTCGGCCATCGCGATGTGGCGCGCGGTCTCGCCCGTGGGCGCGGCCGTGCCGTGTTCAACGTGCGCCATGGGTCACCTCCGGCCCGTCCGCGACCTCGTTCCTCCGCCGCTCGATCGCGGCCTTGATCGCCCTGGGCAGGACGTTGCGATCGTGCTCCTCGAGTTCGTACGTCACGCGCGTCGATGGCTTGTCGATCGTGAGCACGCGCGTCAGGTCGATGGGCGTCGCGATCAGCACCACGTCGCACGGCACCGCGGCGATCGTGTCGGAGAGCTCCTTGACCTGCTTGTCGCCGTAGCCCATGGCGGGCAGCACTTCGGTGACGTGCGGGTACTTGACGAACACGTTCCGGATCGATCCGCACGCGTACGGGCGCGGGTCCACGATCTCGGCGGCGCCCAGGCGCTTCGCGGCCACCAGGCCGGCGCCGTACTTCATCTCGCCGTGCGTCAGCGTGGGGCCGTCCTCGATCACGAGCACGCGCTTGCCCTTCACCATCTCGGGCTTGTCCACCGCCACGGGCGAGTTCGCGCGCAGGATCGTGGCGTGTGGGTTGGCGGAGCGGATGTTGGCCTCGACCTGCGCGACCTTCTCCGGCTCGGCCGTGTCCACCTTGTTCACGATGACGATGTCCGCCATGCGCATGTTGGTCTCGCCCGGGTAATACGACAGCTCGTGCCCCGCGCGGTGCGGATCGGCGACCACGATGTTCAGGTCGGGCTTGTAGAACGGCAGGTCGTTGTTGCCGCCGTCCCAGAGGATCACGTCGGCTTCCATCTCGGCGCGCCGCAGGATCAGCTCGTAGTCCACGCCCGCGAAGATCAGGTTGCCCGCGGTGATGTGCGGCTCGTACTCCTCGCGCTCCTCGATCGTGCACTTGTGCAGGTCGAGGTCCGCCACGCTGCCGAAACGCTGGCAGATCTGCTTGCTGAGGTCGCCGTACGGCATGGGGTGGCGCACCACCGCGACCTTGAGACCCATCTCCTTCAGGATCTGCGTGATCCGCCTCGACGTCTGGCTCTTGCCGCAGCCCGTGCGCACGGCGCCGACCGCGATCACCGGCTTGGTGCTGCGCACCATGGTCTGCCCGGCGCCCAGGAGCGAGAACTCCGCGCCCGCGGCGTTGACGCGCGCGGCCTGGTGCATGACGTAGTTGTACGGCACGTCCGAGTACGCGAACGTCACCAGGTCCACGTCGTATTCCCGGATCAGCTCCTCGAGCCGGGTCTCGGAGTGGATCGGGATGCCGTCGGGGTACTGGGGTCCGGCCAGGACGTTCGGGTACACGCGGCCGTCGATATCGGGAATCTGGGTGGCGGTGAAGCAGACGACTTCGATGCCGGGCTGGTGCTTCCACCACACGTTGAAGTTGTGGAAGTCACGACCGGCCGCTCCCATGATCAGAGTCCGGATCTTGTCCTTGTTCATGATGGGCAGCCTCCGTTGAGGCAGGCGACGTCGGGCGCGAGGGCGATGCTGCGGCCCGTTCGCTGCGAGTTCTCACGGCGGAGCACGCATGCTCCACCCACGACGACGCGTTGCCGTTGCCTGAAACGCACGCATCAAGTGAGCCATGGGAATGCGCGTCGCGGGCGTCCCGGCACCTCTGGCGAGATGTGTGCGGGGCGTGGAGTTATCCCGGGGACCGTTTCAGGCGCGGACAGGAGACGCGGGGGCAGGTCTGCCACGGTGGCACGCCCGCGGTCGCGGAAGTCAGGGTAAGCGCCGGGTTCTGGACGTATTTGACACGTTCTGACAGAACTCTGAAACATCAAATGGTCCGACCGAACAGCGACACGCCGAGGCGGCGGCCCCCGGCGCCCATGCGCGCAGACTGCCGCGTTTTGGCCCCATCCGCAGTCTTTGGCGCCCAACCCATGGCGAAGTGGTCAGGCTGTCGGACGGCCCGGTGGTCCCCGATGCGGGTTCACGAAACCTCTGGAAACGCCGATACCACAACATTCACGGTGCGGCGCACGAGCCGGGAGACGCGAAAGACCAGAAGATGGGCGAATCCTCGAAGCCTCAGACAGCACTCTTTCGGGTGCGGACGCACTCGCGCCTGTGGGTGATGGCGTTGCTCATGGCCCTCCTCACCGCCGGGGCGGCTCTCGCCTGGTGGTCGGCGGAGCGACTCGACCGTGACATGCGCGCCGACCTGATCCAGCAAGCGCGGTGGGTGGCGCAGGCCGTGGACGTCGAGCGCGTCAACGGTCTCACCGGCACGAAAGCGGACCTGGCCAGCCCCGTCTACCTGCAGCTCAAGGAACAGCTCGCGGCCGTGCGGTCGGCCAGCCCAAGGTGCCGGTTCATCTACCTACTGGGCCGCAAGGCCGACGGCACGATCTACTTCTTGGTGGACAGCGAGCCGGCCGGCTCGAAGGATTGCTCCCCCGCCGGGCAGGTCTACGCGGAGGTCCCCGAAGGATTCCGGCGGGTGTTCGACACGAGGGCGGACGCCGCCGAAGGTCCGTATCCCGACCGTTGGGGTTCATGGGTCACCGCGCTGGCCCCGCTGGGCGATCCGCGCACCGGCGCGGTGGTGGGCGTGCTGGCAATGGACATCGACGCCCGCGCCTGGAACGGGATGCTGGTCCGGGCCGCGCTGCCGCCGGCGTTGCTGGCGCTGCTGCTGGCCGTGCTGCTGGTGGCGGGCCTGGCGCTGCTGAGTCTGCGCTCCCGCAACGCGGTCGTGCCGCCGCGCTGGATGTGGCGCCTGGAACCGGGCCTGGCGGTCTCGGTCGGACTGGCCCTGACGCTGTTTGCGGCGTGGATGGCCCACACGGCCGAATCCCGCAGCCGCAGCCAGGCTTTCGAAAACCTGGCTGCCCTCCAAACGGCGCCGACTGCCGACAGGCTGCAGGACATCGCCGATATCAAGCTCGAGGGTGTTGCGCGCTTCCTCTCCGGCAGCGAGCAGGTCACCCCCGAGGCGTTCCGGCAGTTCACGGCCTACCTGACCCGGACTCCGTTCGTCAGTGCCTGGGAGTGGATCCCGGCCGTGCCGGCGGCGGACAAGGCCCGCTTCGAACAGGCGGCCCGCGCCGCAGGCCAGGCGGGATTCGAGATCTGGCAGAAGGACACGCAAGGGCAGCGGGTTCCGGCCACCGGGCGAGCCGTCTACTACCCGGTCTTCCGCGTGGCGCCACTTGCGGGCAACGAAAGCGCCGCCGGTTTCGATCTTGGCTCCGAGCCGGTGCGCCGCGCGGCGCTGGAAGAGGCGGCGCGTACCGGCCTGACCATCGGCACGGAACCCATCACGCTGGTGCAGGAAACGGCCCACCAGAAGGGAATGCTGATCTACCGGCCCGTCTACGGTCGCGGTGATCCCGTTCACCCGCGCGGCTTCGCGCTGGCCGTGCTGCGGATGGGAGCGGTGCTGGGGAGCGGGGATCCGGACAGCGCGGCGTTCACGGAACTTTCGCTCCTGCGCCCCGGCGCGCCGCGGGAGCCACTCGCCTCGACCCGGGATGTCGCCGGCACCCCGGCCGCGGGGCTGTCCGCGATGCGACCCGTCTTCGCCTTCGGCAGGTCGTTTGCGCTGACCACGAACGCGGGGCCGGAGTTCACGCGTCAGCACCCGATGCGGTCCGGCTGGCTCGCCACATTGGTCGGGCTGGCGCTGACCAGTGCCCTTGCCGTCGTCGTCGCCGCGACCCTCCGCCGGCGCGAGGAGTTGGAGCGGATGGTGGCGGAGCAGACCCGGGGACTGCGGGCAAGCGAGCAATCCTATCGCAATCAGTTCGATCTCAACTCGGCGGTGATGCTGCTGATCGATCCCGATGACGGAGCGATCGTCGCCGCCAATGCCGCCGCGCTGAGCTTCTACGGCCATCCGCGGGAGCGGCTGCTGGCCATGAAGATCAGCGACATCAACATCCTGCCGATTTCCGAACTCCGCCAGCGCATAGCCTCGGTCAAGCCTGAAGGAGGCTCGCGGTTCGAGTTCCAGCACCGCCTGGCGGATGGTTCGCTCCGGGACGTGGAGGTGTCGGCAAGCCGCATTCAGTTTGGCGGGAGAGGCATTCTGCACTCGATTGTCCAGGACATCACCGAGCGCAAACGGGCGCTGGCGGCGCTGCAGGACAGCGAACGGCGCTTCACCGAACTTGCCCGGCAGAGCGGCATATTCACCTGGGAGGTGGATGCCCAGGGCCTCTACACCTATGTCAGCGAGGTCTCCGAGGCGGTCCTGGGCTATCGCCCGGACGAACTGGTGGGCCGGATGCACTTCTACGACCTGCATCCTGAATCCGGGCGCGAGGAGTTCAAGATCGCCGCCTTCGAGGCATTCGAGCGGAAGGTGGCGTTCCAGGACCTCGTCAACGCGGCGCAGACCAGCGCAGGCCGACCGGTGTGGATCTCCACCAACGGGATTCCCATGCTGAACGCCGACGGGACCCTGCGAGGCTACCGAGGCTCCGACACCGACATCACCGCGCGCAAGCAGGCAGAGGATGCGGTGACGCAGGTCTCCCAGCGTCTCGCGCTGGCCGCGCTGGCCGGCGGCGTGGGCGTCTGGGAGTACGACACGGTCGGCGGCCAGCTGGTCTGGGACGAGGAGATGTACCGCCTCTACGGAATCACGACGAGTCACTTCGCTGGTACGTACCGGAGCTGGCTGGACCGCCTTCACCCGGAGGACCGCGAGCGGGGGGATGCCGAAGTCCAGATGGCGCTTCGCGGGGAGAAGGACTTCGACACCGAGTGTCGCGTGATCTGGCCGGACGGGAGCATTCATGACGTTCGTGCTTTTGCCATCGTGCAGCGCGACGCCTCCGGGCTGCCCCTGCGCATGATCGGCACGAACTGGGACGTCACCGCCCGGAAGCAGAGCGAGGATGAAGTCCGGCGCAGCGCCGCTTTGATCGGTTCCCTGCTCGATTCGATACCCGACATCATCTTCTTCAAGGACGTGAATGGCGTCTACCTGGGCTGCAACCCGTCCTTCGCCGAGTTCGTGGGACGGTCACGGGACGAAATCGTCGGCAGGACCGACTACGATCTCGTCGGCAAGGAACTCGCGGACGCGTTCAGGGAGAACGACAGGCGCATGCTGGAGTCGCGCCAGTCGCAGCACAACGAGGAGTGGATCACCTATCCCGATGGCCGCAGGGCGCTGATCGACACGCTCAAGACGCCCTATCTGGGGCCGGACGGGGAGCTGATCGGTGTGCTGGGCGTCAGCCGCGACATCACCGAACGCAAGCGGGCGGAGTCGGCAGTACTGGAGACCAACCGCCATCTCGAGGAGGCCACCGCCCGGGCCAACGCCATGGCCGTCGAGGCGGAGAGTTCCAACCGCGCGAAGAGCGAGTTCCTGGCCAACATGAGCCACGAGATTCGCACGCCCATGAACGGCGTCATCGGCATGACGGGTCTGCTGCTGGACACGGGGCTGAACGACGAGCAGCGGCGCTATGCCGAGGTCGTGCGCAGCAGCGGCGAGTCCCTGCTGGCGCTCATCAACGACATCCTGGACTTCTCCAAGATCGAGGCGGGCAAGCTCGAGATGGAGACGCTGGACTTCGATCTGCTCGCCCTGCTGGATGACTTCGCCGCCACAGTGGCCCTGCGCGCACACGACAAGGGAATCGAGTTCATCTGCGCCTCCGCGCCGGACGTGCCGGCCCATCTCCGTGGCGATCCCGGCCGCCTGCGCCAGGTGCTGACCAACCTGACGGGCAACGCGGTCAAGTTCACCCAGGAGGGCGAGGTTGCGGTGCGGGCCAGCCTCGTATCGGAAACCGACGCCGAGGCCGTGGTGCGCTTCGCCATCAGCGACACCGGCATCGGCATCCCGGCGGACAAGCAGGCGCTCCTGTTCCAGAAGTTCACCCAGGCGGACGCGTCCACCACGCGCAAGTACGGCGGCACCGGCCTGGGGCTGGCCATTTCCAGGCAGCTCGTCGAAATGATGGGGGGCGAGATCGGGGTCGTGAGCGAGGCAGGGCGCGGCTCGGAGTTCTGGTGCACGGCGTGCTTCGCCAAACAATCCGGCAAGCCGCGCGTGGAGAGCCTCCCGCCCGCCGACATCCGCGGGGCGCACCTGCTGATTGTGGACGACAACGCCACCAATCGCGAGGTGCTCATGGCCCAGCTCCGGGCCTGGGGCGCCAGAGCGGAGGAGGTCGCGGATGGCTCCGCCGCCCTGCAGGTGCTCCGTCGAGCCAGGGACGCGGGCGATCCCTTCGAGGCTGCCATCCTGGACATGCAGATGCCGGGCATGGACGGAGCTCAGCTCGCCCTGGCCATCAAGGCCGATGGCATGCTCCAGGGCACCCGCCTGGTGTTGATGACCTCCCTGGGCCAGCGGGGCGACGCCAGGAAGATGGCGGAGATCGGGTTTGCCGCCTTCCTGACCAAGCCGGTGCGGCAAAGTGAGATCATCGATTGTCTGTCCGTCGTGTTGGGGGGTGTGGTCGCGGTCGGCCCGGCGGCGCCCATCGTGACGCGCCACGCGATCGCCGAGCTTCGCCAGAGTGTCGTTCGCGTCCTGGTGGCCGAGGACAACATCGTCAACCAGATCGTGGCCGTGGGCATGCTGAAGAAGCTCGGGCTGCGGGCGGATGCGGTGGCCAACGGCGTGGAAGCGCTCAAGGCCCTCGAAACGATTCCCTACACCCTGGTGCTGATGGATGTGCAGATGCCGGAAATGGACGGCCTCGAGGCTGCCCGTCGGATCCGCGATCCGCATTCCGCCGTCCGGGACCACGCGATCCCCATCATCGCGATGACCGCCAATGCCATGCAGAGCGACCGGGACGAGTGCCTGGCCGCCGGGATGAATGACTTCGTGTCCAAGCCGGTCTTTCCCCGGGCGTTTGCGGAGGCGCTGGACCGCTGGTTGCCGAAGGAGTCGGCGCCCGCAGCGGCACAGGCGCCGGGACTGCGCGAGGGCGCGTGAGGATCCCGCAGGACCGGACCCTTCACGAGTGCGCGAGCCGGGCGGGCTATGTGGCAGCCGCGAAGCGATCGTCCGCCAGTTCCGCAGCCGTGCCGCGGACACGCCGGGGACGACGGCCGGACGCGCTTCGCGGCGGATGACGCGCGGGTCGCGCTCGCGGGCCGCGGGCTCATGAATCGTCCGGGCCGGCGGCCGGTCACGCCTCGAGCGACAGGGTCGCCCCGGCCCGAGCGCCCGTGACGGAATCGGGCGCGCCTCCATCGGCGGCCCGTCGTTCGGCGCCTGACTGGCCGCCAGCCCTCTCGGCATGGGTCGTCGTGCCGCTCCCCGCGGCCCGGACCCGTCCGGCCCGCGTGACTCTCCTCTGGCTCATCGTGAGGTATCCCATGGGGAGGACACTTTCACGTTGCAGTTGGGGCGGATGGAATCATGTCGCAGCGGCAGTCCGCGCGACTTTCCTGTCCGCGCGACTTTCCTTGCCAGCCGCCGCGCGCGGACCTAGGCTCGCGTACGCTTTCCGCCGGTCGTTTGCGGCGCGCCCGGATGGCCCCGGCTCGCCACCGGAGGGTCCGGTCGGCCATGCACCGTGAAGTGGCGGAACCGTGCGAAGACTGTCGTTCGCGCGCTCGAGCGCGACTCGAGTGAGTCGCGCTGCCAGGATACGTTGCCGCGAATCGTCGAGGAGAAACCGTCGCCATGTCGCTTGAACGCATCGTTCCCGATCGCGTCGCCACGGAGGCGACTTCGCAGGTTCCCGCCGCGCCGCTCGCGGAGTGGCTCCAGGGCGCGGTCGGCCCGCGCGAGAGCCATGGCGCGCCGGCCTTCCTCACCGGCCACCTGCGCGGGCTGGACGCCGATGGCCGGCCGCTCTTCCAGCCCGAGGGCTCGGAGGAGATGATTCCCGTGGCCATCGGCATCGAGCTCTCCGATGGCGTGATCGTGCGCGCGACGCGGCGCCAGCGCCGCGCCATGGTCGTGCGCACGGCCGACGAGACGCCGCGCTGGATCCTGGTCGGGCTCGTGCGCGAGCGGGTCGGGGAGAAGGCGCGCGACGCGAAGCCCGGGCGGCTCGAGGTCACCGTGGACGGCGAGAGCGTCAAGTTCGAGGCCGAGCACGACATCGAACTCAAGTGCGGCCAGGCCAGCATCACGCTGCGCTACGATGGCCGCATCGAGCTTCGCGGCACCCACATCCTGTCCGCCTCGCGCGGACCGAACCGCGTCAAGGGCGCGACCATTGCGCTCAACTAGCGCAGGCCGCGCGTGACCTCCGCTGCGGATACTTCCGCCGCGGCCGGGGCGCTGTTGCGCCCGGCGATTCCCGACGTGCTCGCCGAGCACCTCGAGGAGCACGGCTTCCTGTGCCTGCAGCGGCGGCGGCTGATCTTCTCGGCGGAGTTTCCGCTGCGCCGCCTGTCCATGCACGACGAGCGCATCGCCGCGCACTGGGACGGGCTCGTCGTGGGCGTGGCCGGGAGCGTGAAGCTCGCCGTCGAAAAGCTCGGCGGCGAGCAGCCGTGGGAGATTGCGACCGCCGCACGCGTTTGGCTGGAGCTGGGCGTGCCCGCGGCTGCGGCGGTGGCCGGGAAGCTGGCCGAGGCGCCGCCGGAGCAGGCCGCTTCGTGGCGCGAGGGCTTCCGCCAGTGTGCCGGGGACGTCGCGATCGCGGCGCTGCCGGCAAACGGCATCGCCGCGCTTCCGCCGCACGCGCTCGCCGTGGCCGTGGATGCGCTCGCGTGGCACGGCGCGCTGCCGCCCGCGCTTGCCGGGCAGGCGGCACGCCACGCCACACCCGACGTGCGCGCCGCGCTGGCGCGCGCCCTGCCGCACGCG
>CAIXRL010000205.1 GCA_903921835.1 Candidatus Eiseniibacteriota bacterium
CCTCGCGCTCGACGGCGGCCGCGTCACGCACTTCACCAGCTGGCCGGATCCTTCGCGTGATTTCCGTGCGCGTGTGGAAATGGAGCTCGGCGAGGTCGTGCCGCTGCGCGACGCCGACGAGCTGATCCGCGCCGCCGTCGCCTCATCGGCGATCCCCGGCATCTTCGAGCCCGAGCGGCTCGCGGGCCGCGAGTTCGTGGACGCGGGCGGCTTCTCGAACCAGCCGCTGCACGTCGCGCTGGCCGCCGGGGCCGACGCGGTCCTGGTGGTGCTGCTCTCGCCGAGCCACAGTCCGACCGTCGCGCCGCAGACGGGCGACATGTTCTCGCTCGTGGGGCGGCTGCTCGAGTTCGCCAACTGGCGCGACCTGCAGACCGAGCTTCGCTCGCTGCCGCCCGGCTGGGATCGCCGGGGCGATCCGGCGCGCGTGTGCGTCATCGAGCCCGACCGCGCGCTGCCGGGCACCGTGCTCGGTTTCGATCCCGAACAGGCCGCGGGGCTCATCTCGCTCGGCGAGCGCGACGCGTGGCAGGCGCTCGAGCGCGCGGGCTGGCTCGCGCCGTCCGGGACGGCGGCGTGAGCGCGGCCACGAGCCGGAGCGTCGTCGCCCGCTACTGGGCGCGGATGCAGGCGAACGACTTCACCGCTGCCGCGGAATGCCTGGCGGCGCACGCGGTGGTGGAGTGGCCGCAGTCGGGCGAACGCATTCGCGGACGCGCGAACTTCGTCGCGGTCAACGCGAACTACCCCGCCGCAGGGCGGTGGGTGTTCGAGGTGGAGAGGCTGCTGGCCTCCGGCGACGAAGTCGTGACCGACGTGACCGTGACGGACGGCCTGCTGCGTGCGCGCGCCATCACGTTCTCGACCGTCCGCGACGGGCGGATCGTGCGGCAGGTGGAGTATTGGCCCGAGCCGTTCGCGGCGCCTGCGTGGCGCACGGACTGGGTCGAGCGCGACGCCGCGCACGCTGCGCCCCACGCCGCCGCCCAGGATGGAGGCGAAGAGGCACCGCTTGTTGCGCCCACCGCGGTCGGCTACGGTATGCGTGTGACCACTCCCACCGTCAGGACGTCTGCCAGGACATCGTGGACGCTGCGTTGCGACGGCGGCTCGCGGGGCAATCCCGGGCCGGCGGCGTACGGCTTCGTCCTCACCGATCCCGCGGGTCTCGAAGTCGAGGCGCGCGGGGAATACATCGGGAGCGCCACCAACAACGTGGCGGAGTATCGTGGTCTCATCGCCGGGCTGGTGGCCGCGGCGGGGGCCGGGGCGTCGCCACTCGCCGTGGTGATGGATTCCGAACTCGTCATCCGCCAGATGACCGGGCAGTACCGCGTGAAGCACGAGGGACTCAAGCCCCTCTTCCAGGAAGCGCGGGTGGCCGCGGCGAAGCTGCCGCGGGTGACGTACAGTTCGGTCCGCCGCGACGACAACGGGCGTGCGGATGGCCTCGTCAACGAGGCGCTGGATGGGGCGTGGTCGCGAACGTAGGGCCGAGTCTCCCAGGTGATCGCGCGGTGCGCGCCGACTCTTCCGCGTAAGCGGCGGACGAGGCCGGGCCGTGAGGAAAGTCCGAACTCCATAGGGCAAGGCGCTGGGTAACGCCCAGGGGGCGTGAGCCCACGGAAAGTGCAACAGAGAGCAGACCGCCAACGGGCGGCGCGCCGAAAGGTGCCGCCGCTGCGGGCAAGGGTGAAACGGTGAGGTAAGAGCTCACCAGCGGCGACGGTGACGTCGCCGGCTCGGTAAACCCCGCCTGGAGCAAGACCGCATAGAGGGGGAGGAGTGTGACCCGCTCCGTCATCACCCCAGGGTCGGTCGCATTGAGGTGGCCGGTAACGACCATCCCAGTCAAATGATCATCACGGAGAAATCCGAACAGAATTCGGCTTACGGGAGACTCGGTGTCGTTCGCAGGTGGTTGAAGACGTGATTTCGCTCGCGAGCGGTGTGGCCGGCCAGGCTGCACCGCTCGCTGCGTCGTACGCCCAGCACGGGTGCTGAACCGGAGGTGTGGTCGTCCACGTGCCCGGCGCCGAGCACGGTGCTCTGCGGGTCGGCGTCCCGCGGCCGTGCACCACAGCGCGCCGTCGCGCTATTCCAGAACGAGCGGCGTGAGGAACGCGCCGCGGCACGGCCCTGCGACGCACTGGCCGCTGTCCGGCCGGAACCGCGCCCCGCCGTGCGCTTCAAGCGGAAGCTCTCGCAGCGCTGCGGCCTGCCTGACAATCCGTGGGTGAGAGTCGTGCTGTGACTATGGAGATGCAGGAGGAGCCGGTATCTCGCCCCCCCCTCGAGAGTGCGTGACCAGTTCGCCACCCCCGCGGCTTCACGCCGGGCGGCCACGTGGGCACCCTGTTCTGCTGGCACAATCCTGCCGGCTGCCCGCCGTCGCGCAATCGTGCCGGCCGGGGCTCGGGGGAGGGCGCCCTGGCCGGCGAAGGGTCAGCGGATCACGGTCAGTCGCGTCGCGGCCGTCCGGTCACCCTGCTGCCAGCGGGCGAAATAGGTTCCGGCCGATACGGGATTGCCGTGGCGGTCGCGCCCGTCCCAGTTGAGCGTGCCGTGCGAACCCGCGGGTGTGGCGGTCAGCATCTGCACGATGCGGCCCTGCGCGTCGTAGAGCAGCAGCCTGCCGCTCTCGCCCGGCCGGGCATCGAGCGAGAACGAACAGCTCCCGCGCACCGGGTTCGGGTAGGAACGCAGCGGGGTCGCGCCCTGCAGCGCGCCGGGCTCGACCCCGGTAACGGAATCGCCGTGCGGTCCGGACCCGGTGGGGGTCGTGCCGTGGCAGACCACGCAGTCGCCGATCACGCCGGCATGACCCTGGAGAGCGATCGAGTTGGCGTTGTCTGCCGCTTCACGGGCCGGGAAGTCGGCGTGCGTGCTGCCATGGCAGCCCTCGCACGCCACCCCGCCGTGGCCCGTGCTGTTGCGGAACAACTGCCCCGTGGGCTCGGCATACTGGGGCAGGTGGCAGGTGCCGCAGGCAGGCTCGTTGACCCACGGAATGCGCCCGTTGGAAATGGTGTTGGCCACGTTCCGCATGTTGCCGTGACAGTCCTGGCAGGTGAGCCCGTGCCGCTGGTTCATGGCGCCTCGCAGGCACTGCGTGTTGGGGCCAGGGTGGCACTTGTAGCACTCTGTCACGCCGCTCATGGACTGGTCCATGAAGCTGTGCGCGTCGTGAATGCGACGCGAAAAGTAGCCGGCCTCGCTGTTGCCCGTGGTACCAAGCGCGGGCGAAGCGTGGCACTTCGCGCACAGGATGGGACGCACGGCCGGGTCGAAACCCGTTACGCGTTCGTGGCTGTTGAGGATGCTGTTGATGCTGGAGTGGCACCCCGAGCTCACGCAGTTGATCTCGACCGACACCGGGACCACCGGCGTGCTACGCGCCAGTTCGATGCCATTGCCGTCACGAGCGATGACCAGCGCCTGCTGGTAGGGGTTCTCGACCGTGGGCGCGGCATCCGTGAACGGCGTGAGCGGGATGCCCTTCGCCTCGAAGATCGAGCCGGTGGCGTCCAGCGTTCCCGTCAGCCCCTTGCCCGTGAGCCCGATGTCCGGCGGGAGCGAGACGCCGAACAGCGCCGGTGCGTACGTCCAGAAGTCGGTCTTGGTCACGGACGTCGTATTGCCCGGGATGGAGTACGTCACGCCCACGCCGGTGGTCACCACCTGGGGAAGCGTCTGTGCGTCGCCGCGACGGATGACCTGCGCCACGAGGTTGTTGAAGGGCGGCAGGACCGAGAAGTCGGCGTGGTACTGGTTCATGCAGTGCATGCCGAGGTCGTTCCACGACAGCACGACGTGGGTGCCGAGCGGTTCCGCGGTGGCGCCGGAGACTGCGGCTCCGCGCGAAGCGGCCGGCGATGGGGGCGCATGAAGGGTGAGCACGGCGACGGCCAGCAGCAGGGGCGAGGCGTGGCGGCGGAATCCGGACATGTTCTCCTCCAGCTCGAGGGGTGGGCGCGGGTGATCTGTGTGTGGACACAAAGCGCCGGAGGATTCGGGAGCCATGGAAGAGTTGACAAGTCGACAGGACGGCGGCTTCGGGCCCGCCTTCGGACCGGCGCCCGCCGGCGCAGCGGGCTGGCGGCGCCGGCTTTCGCTCCGGCTCCGGATGGCCTAGCCTGCGACGGTTCCACACTCGCGACATTCGATCCGACGACTTCCGGGCACGAGCGCGGCTGCGCCCTGCCCGCCCGAGGGACCGCACATGACGAAGACGACCGACGCACCGGCCGGGGGAGCGGCCGCGGCTCACGAACTCGATGCGCTGCCGATCGCGGGCTTCAAGGGGACGCCCGAGGAGATCGAGCGGCAGTGGTACGAGCAGGTCTACCTCGGGCGCGGCGACAGCATGAAACAGCTGACCCTGCGCGCCGTGCTCATGGGATCGCTGCTGGGCGGCGTGCTGTCGCTGACCAACCTGTACATCGGGCTCAAGGCCGGGTGGGGGTTCGGCGTCGCGATCACCGCCTGCATCCTGTCGTACTCGATCTGGTCGGGACTCCTCAAGGTCGGTGTCGCGCGCACTCCGATGACGATCCTCGAGAACAACTGCATGCAGTCCACCGCCAGCGCCGCCGGCTACTCCACGGGCGGCACGCTGATCTCGGCCTTCGCCGCCTACATGGTGCTCAACGCGGACAAGCCGATGATGTCGATCGGGCTGATGATGGCGTGGGTGTTCTGCCTGGCCGTGATCGGCGTCACCATGGCCATCCCGATGAAGCGGCAGATGATCAACGTCGAGCAGCTGCGCTTCCCGAGCGGGATCGCAGCCGCCGAGACGCTGCGCGCGCTGCACTCGACCGGGACGAAGGGTATGCGCGCGGCGCGGGCCCTGGCAATCGCCGGCCTGGCCGCGGCCGCGGGCAAGTTCTGGTCGGAGGGACTCGTCCTGATCGGCTCACATCCCGACCTGGTCAAGGGCGAGACGATCCTCAACGACAAGCTCGACAAGTTCCAGATCGGGAACTGGGTGACCACGTTCAACCAGAAGGTCTTCGGCGAGACGTGGATGCACCGCACGGTCATGCTCTCGTACGAGCCCATGTTCATCGCGGCCGGCATGATCACCGGCTGGAAGGTGTGCTGGAGCACCATGCTGGGCAGCGTCTTTGCGTGGATGGTCATGGCGCCGTGGCTGCAGGCCCACACCATGGTGGACATCGCCGGTCACGCCACCATCGTGCAGGTCGCGGGTGCGTACGCGAACGGCACGCCCTTCGTCCCCACGGCCGGCGGCTATCGCGCGATCGTCACCTGGCTGCTGTGGGCCGGCGTCGCGTGCATGGTCTCGTCCAGCCTGCTGTCGTTCGGCATGCAGTGGAAGACGGCCATGCGTGCATTCACCGACATGGGCAGCATGTTCGGCAAGAAGAAGGGCGCCGACGACGCCATGGCCGCGATCGAGTGCCCGTCGCAGTGGTTCATCTGGGGCCAGCTGTTCGGCTTCGCGGGCCTGGCCTACCTGGGGCACATCACGTTCGGCATGCCGGTGTGGCAGACCGCGATCGCCGTGCTGCTGTCGTTCGCACTGGCGCTGGTCGCCAGCCGCGTCACGGGCGAGACCGACACCACGCCGGTCGGCCCGATGGGCAAGATCACCCAGCTGACGTTCGGCCTGATCAGCCCCGGCAACATGAACATCAACCTGATGAGCGCGAACATCACCGCCAACAGCGCAGCCTGCAGCGCCGACCTGCTCACCGACCTCAAGAGCGGCTACCTGCTCGGCGCCAACCCGCGCAAGCAGTTCCTCGCGCAGTTCGCGGGCATCTTCATGGGCACGGTCGTGACGGTGCTGTCCTTCCGGCTGTTGGTGCCCAACGCCAGCGTGCTCGGCAGCGACCAGTTCCCCGCGCCCGCCATGCAGACCTGGCGTGCCGTCGCCATCGCGCTCTCGCACGGGCTCGCCGGCCTGGAGCCCCTAAAGCGCATCTTCATCCTTTGGGGAGCGATCGTGGGCATCGTGCTCACCGTGCTGCCCATGATCTTCCCCAAGCAGAAGCACCTGATCCCGACGCCCGCCGGCGTTGGGCTGGCGTGGACGTTCCACTGGTACTACGGCTTCCTGATGTTCCTGGGCGGCGGTCTCGGGCTGATCCTGGAGAAGAAGGCGCCCAAGTGGTCCGAGGAGTTCACGTTCCCGGTCGCCTCGGGCTGGATCGCGGGCGAGAGCCTGATGGGCGTCGTGACGACCATCTGGCAGAACTGGCCGGGCCTGGCGAAGGCGTTCTTCGCGCGGTAGCGTCTGCCTGTGGAGATTCAGCGAAAACGTGAAGGGGCCCGCCGAACGCGGCGGGCCCCTTCGCGTTGCCAGTTGCGCACCCGGTGGTCCATCGGCCCTGCCTCCGGATTCCCACGCTGCCCCGCGCGCGCGACGCGGGAGGAGCGGCGACTGCGGGCCCGTCGCTCGCCTGTCGTGGTGGGCTGTTTCCCCGGCGCCACAGGCCCTTGTTTCGCTTTGCCGACCGGGCCGGCCGCCGCGTTGATCGCCAAGCCGATCAGGCCGCCGACGAGGCACCCGTGTCCGCCGCGAAGACCCCACTCCACTGCCCCGACCCCCGCGCGTCGGCGCGATCATGCTTCCAACGAGGACGGCGGCCTGTCGAGCCTTGCAGCGGATGGCGCACATCTCGCGCTCTCGGCTCGCGGTTCATGAATACACCGGGCTAGCGCGATGGCGGGGGCGGGATGATCGGCGCAGGCTCGCCGACGGTGTCCTCGACGCGCTGCGGCCAGTGGGCGGGCCAGAAGCTCTGCACCGCCCACGCGAACACCACGAAGCTGACGAGCCCGATCATTCCCACGACCGCTTCGGCGTAGAGCATGCCCGACGGGCCCCAGCGCGTGTGCGCCTTGCCATCGATGAGCGTCATGTACCAGATGGGGAAGTTGGAGAGCGAGGCGAACAGGCTGAACTTGGTGGCTGCCGCGCCGGCCCCCATCGCCTCGAGCACGAACGCGGTGAAGCCCGCGTAGGTCAGGCCGACCACGAACGCGTAGGCGCTCGTCCAGATGATGTAGTTCTGCTCGGTGTGCGGCGTGATCGCCATGATCACCGCGGCCAGCGCCTCGAGGATGCCGAACAGCGCGTAGGCGCCCTTGCGGTTCATGCGGTCGCAGATCCACCCGCCCAGGAGCGAGCCGGCGGCCATGATCAGGCCGCCGAGCACGCCGGTCACGAGAGCGACCGAGTCCGCCGAGGCGTGCCAGTCGCCCGCGACCGCGGACCACAGCCCCGAGGCCGCTCCCGAGCCGATCGGCATGAAGCACAGCACCAGCGCCACCAGTCCCAGCCGCGCGCGGGAGAGGTTCCAGATGTCGGTGAACACGAACCCGATGCTCTTGATGACCCCGTGCGCGCGCTCGACCTTTGGGTCTTCCACCCAGATCAGCGGGATCGCGCAGAGCAGGCAGAGCACGCCGAGAATCGCGCCCGACATCCACATCGCCGGCAGCCGCTGCGCCAGAAGCAGGCCCACGCCGCCGCCGATGCCGCCGCCGCCGAGGTTGCCGGCCTGGAACCAGCCGCCGGCGCGACCCTTGAGCTCCTCGGGCACGTCGTAGGCCATCAGGCTCTGCGTCGCCATGCCCATGAACGTGCAGGCGACGTTGGCGACGACCGTGATCACGGCGAGCATCGGCAGCCCGGACGCGTTCATGGGCGGCAGGCCGGTGGCGAACACGCCGACAGCGGTGATGACCGCGCCCAGCATGTACCACGTCTTCGGCGTGAGCGTGATGTCGGCGATCGGGGCCCACAGGAACTTCCAGAAGTTGGGCACCAGGGGCAGCGCCATCAGCCCGGCGATGGCGGCCATGTTGACGTGGTTCTTCGCCAGCAGGAACGCGACCGCGACCGAGAGATAGCCGCTCAGCACGCCGAACGGCACGATGAGGAACATGAACACGGACGGGTGTGGTGTGCGGGCGGACATGGAATCCCGAGCCTAGCAGAATCGTCGGCCCCGTGACTGCACGAAAGCGAAGGCACGAAGGCGCGTGCGCGAGAGCACGCCGCGCCCCGGCCCCGCGCTGGCCCGGACGATTCATGAGCCCGCCGCCTGCGAGCGTGATCTGCGCGTCATCTGCTGCGAGGAGCGACCGGCCGCGGTCTCCTCATCGTGCCTGCAACACGGTTCCAACGCGGCCGGTCGATCTTCTTGCGTCTGCCGCACAGCTCGCACTCTCGCACTCTCGGCTGTCGCACTCTCGGCTGGCGGTTCATGAACCGTCCGGGCTAGAGTGCGCGCCGCCGTGCCTCCGCCCGGCCGACCCGGAGACCGCGCATGAGCGAATCATCCGAGCTGTTCGTGGCACTGCGCCACCGCAACTTCCGCCTGCTCTGGGGCGGTCAGCTCGTTTCCATGGCGGGCACGCTCATGCAGAGCGCGGCGATTCTCTGGCACGTCTCGTTGCTCGTGCCGCCGAACCAGCGCGGCATCGCGCTGGGCCTGGTGGGCCTGGTGCGGCTGCTGCCGATCGTCGTGTTCTCGCTGGTCGCGGGCGTGGTCGCCGACGCGCACGACCGTCGCCGCACGATGCTGCTGACGCAGGGCGGCATGGCGCTCGCGGCCGGCGCGCTCGCCTGGCTCACCTTCGCAGGCGTGCACGCGCTGTGGCCGGTTTACCTGCTCGCGGGGGTCGGCGCCGCCTTCGGCGCGTTCGACGGCCCCGCGCGGCAGTCGTTCATCCCGACGCTCGTGCCGCGCGAGCACCTGCCCAACGCGATCAGCCTCAACACGATCATGTTCCAGACCGCCGCCGTGGTCGGGCCGGCCCTGGCCGGACTCGTGATCGGCGAGTTGGGCGTGGGCTGGGCCTATGCGTTCAACGCCACGTCGTTCCTGTGCGTGATCGGCGCGCTGCTCGCGATGCACGACCTGCCCCGGCGCGAGGCGGGCACGGCGTCTGCGGTGAGCTTCGGCGCCGCCTGGGAAGGGCTGCGCTTCGTTTTCCGCTCGCCGCTCATCCGCTCGACCATGCTCCTCGACTTCTTCGCGACGTTCTTCGCCTCGGCGACGGCGCTCCTGCCCATCTTCGCGCAGGACATCCTGCACGTGGGCGCCCACGGCTACGGGTTGCTGTCGGCCGCGCCGGCGGTCGGTTCGATCGTGGCGAGCGTGGTCATGGTGCGGCTCATCGAGCGCATCCGCCGGCGCGGCGTGGTGATGTTGTGGGCCGTGGCCGCGTACGGCCTCGCGACCGTGGTGTTCGGCCTGTCGCGCAACTTCGCGCTGACGTTCGCGTGCCTCGCGCTCTCGGGGTCGGCGGATACGGTGAGCATGGTGATCCGCAACGTCGTGCGCCAGCTCTCGACGCCCGACCATCTGCGAGGACGCATGACCAGCGTGGTCATGGTGTTCTTCATGGGCGGGCCGCAGCTCGGCGAGTTCGAGGCCGGTCTCCTGGCGAACGTGTGCGGCGCCCCGTTTTCGGTCGTGGCTGGCGGCGTGGGCTGCGTGCTCGCGGTCGCATGGGTCGCCGCACGCACGCCGCAACTGCGCCGCTATCGTCGCGAGACGGCCGTCGTGGCGAACCTGCCGAACGCCTGAGAGTGCCGGTCCCGGTGTCGGGCGCGGGGCCAGTCCGGGGGCAGTCCGGCGTTGAGGGCTGACGTGGCGGATGCTACGGTCCACCGTGTCCACGCACGAAGCCCACCCGAGCCGCGAGAAGCCACATGCCGCATCCCGTGAAGGACCCCGTCACCTGGGCCTACCCACCGATCGAGCCCTATCGCACCGGGCGCCTCGTCGTGCCGGATGGGCACGAGCTCTACTTCGAGGAGAGCGGGAATCCGCAGGGCAGGCCGGCGCTGTTCGTGCACGGCGGTCCGGGCGGCGGAACGAACGCGGGACAGCGGCGCTTCTTCCATCCGGATTGCTACCGGATCATCCTGTTCGACCAGCGCGGCTGCGGCCGCAGCACGCCGCACGCGGGCCTGGAGGCGAACACCACATGGGACCTGGTCGCGGACATCGAGCGCTTGCGCGAGCACCTGGCGATCGAGCGCTGGCTCGTGTTCGGGGGTAGCTGGGGCTCGACGCTGGCGCTGGCGTACGCGCAGAAGCACCCCGGGCGCGTCACCGAGCTGGTGCTGCGCGGGATCTTCCTGCTGCGGCGGTGCGAGATCGAGTGGTTCTACCAGCACGGCGCCTCGGTCGTGTTCCCGGACGCGTGGGAGGCCTTTCGCGATCACATTCCGGCCGGCGAGCGCGCGGATCTCGTCGCCGCCTACCATCGCCGGCTGACGCACGACGACCCGCAGGTGCGCCTCGAGGCCGCGCGGCGCTGGAGCGTGTGGGAGGGAACGACGTCCAAGCTCGTGCCCGACGGCGAGTTCGTCGTGCACATGGGAGAGGACGCCATCGCGCTGGCGATGGCGCGCATCGAGTGCCACTACTTCGTCCATCGCGGCTGGTTCGAGGCGGACGACCAGCTGCTGCGCGACGTGGCGTGCATCCGCCACATCCCGGCGACGATCGTGCAGGGCCGGTACGACATGATCTGCCCGATCGACAGCGCGTGGGCGCTGCACCGCGCCTGGCCGGAAGCGGACTTCGTCGTTTCGCCCGACGCCGGCCACAGCGCGTTCGAACCCGCGAACAGCCGCGCTCTCGTCGCCGCGACCGATCGTTACGCCGGACGCTGAAGGAGCCCGCCCGCATGGACATCACGCCGATCGACGACGACCAGCGCCTGTTCGTCTCCGCCATGATCGACGATTGGGCCCGGATCGACGAGTACGCGATCTCGGTCGTCGTGGACCTCGAGCGCGCGCTCGACGCCGGCATCCCGACGGGGGACGGCACGCGCATGTACCTCTACTACCCGTTTGCCGACGACGCGGTGCCCGACCCGTCCATGGTGGGGCCGCTGTCGGCGTTTCTCGCGACGCTGTACCGGGGCGGGCACCGCGTGTTGGTACACTGCCGCATGGGCCTGAACCGCTCACCGCTCGTCGCCGGCGTCGTGCTGCACCACCTGGGCTGGACGGGGCGCGATGCCCTGGATCGCCTGCGCGAACGCAGGCCAGGTGCGCTCTTCAACGAGCACTACAGCGCGTATCTCGAGCGGCTCGACGCGCGCCCGTGACGCCCGCCGGACTCGCCCCGTGGTCGCGGGCGGGGCTCCCGGAAGGAGCCCCGTGGCGACTCAGGTGAGGCGGGCCTCGAGCGGCCGCATGTGCGCGAACTTCTCGAGCGACGCACCCGCCAGCCAGCCGGCGATGGATTCGGCGGCGCCGTCGGCGGCGTTGACGACCACGTCGTAGCCGAGCGGGTCGTCCATGGAGCGGCCGAACACCCGGCGCACGAACTCCGCCCGGTGACGATCGGTCGTGTCGATCTCGTGCAGCGCCTCCCTGGCGGTCACGCCGGTCCGGCGCACGAGGTGTTCGATGCGACGCTCGCGCGGGGCGACCACCCGCACGTGGAACCCGTGTTCGAGCCCGACGATGAAGTTCGAGCCGCGCCCGACCACGACGACCCCGCCCAGGCGGGCGATCGAGTACACCGTCTTGAGCAGCGCCCGCACGTAGTCGCCCTCGTCCACGAAGCGACCCGCGAGCATCGACTGCACCCAGGTGGTCAGCTGCGATTGCGCGTGATCGTCGAGTGTCTCGAGGAGTCGTCGGGAGTAGTCGGTGGATTCACACATGCGATCGATGATGTCGCGATTCAGGAGCGTGTAGTGAAACCGCTCGGCGAGCATCGCCGCGATGTCGGAACCGATGCTGCCGTGCTGGCGCGAGACCGTGATGACGGGGTGCGTCAGCAGCTTGCTCTCGCGGTAGGCTCCCTGCTTGCGCAGAATGCTCGACTCCATTTCCCAGCGGCGAAACTGGCGGTCCACGATCGAATCGATGGAATGAGTCATCTCGAGCGACCTCCTTCCCGACAGCGTTCAGTCTACTCCCCGTGGCGCCGAATCGATCGCTCAATGAGGGGGAACTGCGGCGGCGGAGCGGCGCGGGGCCAGGTGCCAGGAACGTCCGCCGGGATGGTTCCTGTGCGCGGACATGGCGCGCGGGCGCAACGACTTGAGCTCATGGCCCGCATTTGTGACCGGGCTCCGTCCGCCCCCGTGCGGGCCACGCGTGAGCCGCCGCCCGGGGGGACGGGAGGGAGCGCGGCCGGATCCGGCGCGCAGGCGGGCGGGCCGCAGCTGCGCCCGAAGGCACGCCGGGGAGCAATCGGATCGCCTGACGACGCGATGGACGCGTTCTGGTTCGTGCTCGCGGAGGGAGTGGTAGCTTCACTCGTGGGAGGAGCACTCCATGGCAGATCGTACAGCGAACGCGACGAGGGGCTTCATGAGGACGGCGCCGACGGCGGGGTGCGCGTGACGCAGGCCCCGCGCCTCGTCGCGCTCGCCACCGCGGTGCCGCCGCATGTCCTGCGACAGGACGATGTCCGCGCGGTCGCCGCGGAGATGTTCGCCGGCACGGTCTCGGCCGACCCGCGGCTGCTGCAGGTCTTCGAGCACGCGCAGATCGAGACGCGAAACGCCTGCGTGCCGCTCGAGTGGTTCTCCGTCGGGCACGACTTCGGCCAGAGCAACGCACTGTACGTCGAGAACGCCGTGCATCTCGCCGTGGTCGCCACGCAGAAGGCGCTGGCGAAGGCGCGCCTGGAACCCGCCGACGTCGATCACATCGTGTTCGTCTCCTCGACCGGACTGGCGACGCCCAGTGTGGATGCGCTCGTGGCGAACGCACTCGGGCTGCGGAGCGACGTGCGGCGCACGCCGATGTGGGGGCTGGGCTGCGCCGGCGGCGCCGCGGGGCTGGCCCACGCGCGCGACTTCGCGCTCGCGGAACCTTCCGCACGCGTGCTGCTCATCGCGCTCGAGCTGTGCACGCTGACCTTCCAGCTGCGCGACCTGTCCAGGCGCAATCTGGTGGCCGCGTCGCTCTTCGGGGACGGCGCGGCCGCGGCAATCGTGGTCGGGCGCGACGCGGAAGTCCGCGTTGCGGGCGGGCGCCGGCAACTCGCGCTCATCGCCTCGCGCAGCACGCTCTGGCCGGACACTCAGGACGTCATGGGCTGGACCGTGGACGGCGCGGGGCTGCACGTCGTGTTCTCGCGCGACATCCCGACCATCGTCCATGAGCGCGTGCGGCCGAGCCTGCTGGCGTTCCTCGAGGCCAACGGTCTCGCCCTGGAGGACGTTCGCCACCTGGCCGCCCATCCCGGCGGCGTGAGGGTGCTGAACGCCTACGCATCGGCGCTCGATCTGGCGCCCGCGGTCTTCCGCCACGCGCGCGACGTGCTGCGCGAGCACGGCAACATGTCCTCGCCGTCGTGCCTGTTCGTGCTGGAGCGGTTCCTCGAGGCGGGGGAGATCGGCGCGGGCGACAACGCGCTCGTGGCCGCGCTCGGGCCCGGTTTCTCGGCGGAGTACGTCCTGCTGCGAGGCGAGCCCTCGTGATCGGAGCCGCCGGCATTCCCGCGGTGCCCTGGCGCGGCCTTGCGCTGTTCCTCGTCACGCTCGCCGCGCAGCGCGTGGGCGAGCTGGTGCATTCGGCGCGCAACGTGCGCGGGCTGCGACGGCGCGGCGCGCGCGAATACGCCGCGGGCCACTTCGCGCTGCTCGTCCTGGTGCACGTGCTCTTCCCGCTCCTTCTCGTCGCCGAGGTCGTCGTGCTCGGAAGCCGGCCGGGCACCCTCTGGCCCCTGGCTCTCGCGTTCTGGCTGGCGGCGCAGGTGCTCCGCTACTCCGCCGTGAGCGCGCTCGGGGAGCGCTGGAGCGTGGGTGTCTGGGTGCTGCCCGGCGAGCCGCTCGTGCGACGCGGCCCGTACCGCTTCCTGCGCCATCCGAACTACGTGGCGGTCGTGACCGAGCTGGCCGCCGCGCCGATGATGTTCGGCGCGTGGCGCACCGCCATCGCGATCACGCTGCTCAACGCGGTTGCGCTGTCGATCCGGATTCGCGCCGAGGAAGCGGCGCTGCGGGCCGCGACGGGCGGAAGCGCCGCGGGCGCGAGTGCCGCCCCGGGGCCGCGCGCGCAGGAGTAGCGCGCGGGCCGGTCGCGAAGCGTCAGCCCGTTTCGCGCTCCACGCGCACCATCACACCCATGACGAAGCGCACGCTCACGCGTTCGCCGGGCGCGAGCGCGGCGGGGCAGTCGGTGGCGCCCAGCCGGCCTGCCCTGGCCGGGCCGACGTCATCGTCGAGTGCGACCGCGACGTCCACGTAGCGGTCACCGTGGATGCTCACGGGGGTGGCCGACTGCACGGCGCCGGCGCGGTTCTGGGGCAGGAGCAGGCTCATGCCACAACCATGAAAGGTCGGCGGGTGGCGAGTCAACTCGAGCCGCGCCTTCCGGCGGCGGGACCGCGCGGTGGGCCGCGCGACACGATTGCTGAAGAGCGTCTCGTGCCTGGCGCGGGGATTCGCGGGGCGCGCGCGGAGCCGAGGGGGCCGCGCGTACGGGGGCGCTGCGAGGATCCGGGGCGCCGGACGTCGGCGCGACCGGGGCATCGTTTCCGCCTTGGCGGCGCATTTCGCACGATTGCGCCCCGTGTCTCACCGCGCCGGAACGACTTCCGCATTTCAACCGGCCGTCCCACGGCTTACAATTGACTTCATCCAATCCGCACGTGTCCCGTCTCGAGCACGGCCGAAGCGCCGGGAAGGTCCGGGCGACTTCGCCGGGGTGTCGCGCCCGGGAACCGTGTGGGCCAGACCCCCGAAAGGCCAGCCCCCACACCTTGCGAAAACTCCCCCTGCTGTTTCTGTCCGCGGTGCTCGTCGCCGCCGCCGGTGCCGGTGCGGCCCGGGCGAATGTCATCCTCTCCGAGCTGTGCGACCCGACCAACAACTACACGACCGACCGCTTCATCGAGATCTACAACACCGGCCCCGATGCCGTGGACCTCACCAGCTGGTCCGTGGTCGCGGTGGCGAACAACGTCGATGTCACGACGTGGGCGCTCTCCGGAACGGTCGCGGCCGGTCAGGCGATGGTCTGTGGCGGGCCGAGCACGGTGAGCGGTTTCACCGTGAACTTCCCGAGCGCGGTCTGGGCGACGTCGGCGGCCTACACGAACTGGAACGGCAAGGCCGGTGACGGCGCGAAGCTGAAGAACGCCTCCGGGACGGTCATCGACAACGTGCTCGCGACCGGGACCGAGTTCGAGAACAAGGACATGGTCCGCAACTCGCCCATCACCGCCCCCAACACCACCTTCACGTTCTCCGAGTGGACCGCGACCACCGTGCTGCTGGCCACCAACGGGACGCCCGGCACGCACAACGGCTCGACGCCCCCGCCCGTGGTCTCGGGCCCCGTGATCTCGGGACTGGCGACCGTTCCGGTCTCGCCGCCTGCGAGCACCGATGTCTACGTGCAGGCGAGCGTCGTGGACACCAGCGCCGCGATCGCGGCCGTCACGCTCTACTGGGGCACCAGCGCGGCCTCGCAGGCGAACACGATCGCCATGTCGCTGCTCTCCGGCAGCACGTACCGCACGGATACGGCCATCCCCGGGCAGGTCGCCGGCGCCTCGGTCTACTACAAGGTCTCCGCCGACGACGGCGCGACGGTGAGCGTCTCTTCCATCCTGAGCTACACGATTCCGGGCGGTGGCGGCGGCACCGGTGCCCCCACGATCAGCTATGTCGGCGAGACGAGCGATTCGACGCTGCTCGTGGCGTTCAGCGAGGCTGTCGAGCAGACGAGCGCCGAGACGCCCGGCAACTACACGGTGGGCGCGCTGACCGCGGTCAACGCCGTGCGCGACCCGGTGCTGACGTCGCAGGTGACCGTGACCGTGCGCAACATCCCCGCGGGCACGCAGACGCTGACGGTCAACGGCGTCGCCGACCTGACCGCCACGGTCGAGTACGGCGCGACGGCCGGCTTCAAGTACATCGACGTGAGCATCCCGGCCGGCTACTACGACAGCGCCATCGGCCTCAAGGGCTCCGCGCTGCGCGTTGCACTGCACAACATCATCAAGGGACACACGGCGGGCAGCTATGCCGGCGCCCTCGTTTCGTTCGGCACCACCGACGTGAAGCCGAGCGGCAAGATCTGGGATGTCTACTCGGACATTCCCGGCGGTACGCCGCCGTACGAGTACGCCTTTGGCCAGACCGGGCAGGGAGCGGGTGAGGACCTCGGCTACAACCGCGAGCACTGCTTTCCCCAGTCATGGTTCGGTGGCGTCTCGCCGACCTACTCGGATCTGTGGGTGCTGTACCCGACGGATTCGTACGTGAACGGCAAGCGCTCCAACTACTCATACGGCAAGGTCGGGACCGCTTCCTGGACATCGCTCAACGGCAGCAAGCTCGGCAGCAGCGCGAGCGCCGGCTTCAGTGGCACGGTGTTCGAGCCGATCGATGCGTTCAAGGGCGATCTGGCGCGCAGCACGTTCTACGTTGCGACCCGCTATTTCAACGAGGATTCCAGCTGGCCGGGCAGCGACTGCGCGGTCCACTCGCAGCTGCTGCCGTGGGCCGCGGCGCAGTACATGGCGTGGAGCGTTGGCGACCTGCCGAGCTGGAAGGAGCGCCTGCGCAACGGGGCCATCTACGCCATCCAGCACAACCGGAACCCGTTCGTGGACCATCCCGAGTTCGTCTCGATGATCTACGACTCCAACGCCGTGATCCTGGCTGTCGACGCCGGAACGGCTGCGGGCTCGACGCGGCTCCGCCCGAACGCACCGAATCCGTTCAGGACGCGCACCACGATCGGGTTCGACCTCGCGCGGCACGAGCGCGTCACGCTCGGAATCTACGACGTGACCGGCCGCCGGGTCCGGACGCTGGCGAGGGGAAGCGAACTCGCAGCCGGCAGCCATCAGCTGGAGTGGAACGGGCGCAACGACGCCGGGGCGCTGCTCCGGGCGGGGCTGTACTTCTGCCGCCTCGATGCGGGCACGGCGAGCGAGACGCGGCGCATCGTGTTCGCGCGCTAAATGACTTTCGGTGATTCGGCATCAACCCCGAGGAATCGGGCCGTGTGGGCCACGGCCGCGCGCTTCGGGACGAGGCGATTGGCAGCAGCTTGCGACCGGAACTCGGGCCGCGGCGAGTCGGGATGACGACTTGCAACCAGTTTGAAATCACCGGAAGCCATTTGGACGATTGCGGACGCACACCCGACGACTCCCGATGGCTGCATCGGAACCACGTGCCATCGCCTCGCGGCGAGTCGGGAGCGCCGGCGACGGACATCGCGGCTCCGTCCAACAGGTCGAACCGCAGGATGAGGGAGAGAGCGGTGATGCGAGTTGCGAGGATTCTGATCCCATTGGCCGTCGCGCTCCTGACGAGCTGCGGCAGACACACGTTCACGGCGCCAGCGCCGACGCTCGACCACTGGACGCGGGTGTCCGCGGGTTTGCCGGGCGGCGCATGCACGGCTCTCTCCGCCGGAGGCACGACGATGCTGGCGGGAATCCCCGGCGCCGGCGTGTTCCGCTCCACCGATGGCGGGCTCACGTGGACGCCCGCCAGCACACAGTTGGGGAACCACGCCATCTATGCCCTGTCCGTCAGTGGCTCGACGCTGCTGGCGGGGACGGATGCCGGTGTGTTCCGCTCCACCGACGACGGCCTCACGTGGACGGCGGCCACGACCCAGCCGACGAATCTCGACGTCTGCTCTTTCGCCACCAGCAACGCGTTGCTGCTGGCGGGGACGGATGGCGGCGTGTTCCGGTCCACCGATGGGGGACTCACGTGGACGGCGGCCACGACCCAGCCGACGGGCCTGTCGTGGGTCACGTCCCTCGTTGCCAGTGGCTCGACGCTGCTGGCAGGCACCGGCGGCGCCGGAGTGTTCCGCTCGACCGATGGCGGATTCACCTGGACGGCGGCCACGACCCAGCCAGGGGACCTGCGCATCACCTCGCTCGCCAACAACGGCTCGGCCCTGGTGGCGGGGACGCTCTACAACGGCGTGTTCCGCTCCACCGATGGCGGAGTCACGTGGGCGCCAGCCACGACCCAGCCGACGGACCTGGAAATCCGCTCCCTTACCGCCAGCGGCCCGACGCTGCTGGCCGTGACTTTCGTTGGTGTATTCCGCTCCACCGATGGCGGACTCACGTGGGCGCCGGCCACGACCCAGCCGACGGACGGTGTAATCAATGCTCTGGCCGGCAGCGCCTCGATGCTGCTGGCGGGAACCGAGGGCGGCATCTTCCGCTCCACCGATGGCGGAGTCTCATGGACGCCCGCCATGACGCAGCCGACGAACACCGACATCTTCTCCCTCGCCGCAGGCGGCTCGACACTCCTGGCGGGGACGCATGGGGCCGGCATCTTCCGTTCAACGAACGGCGGCGTATCCTGGACAGCGGCCGCGACGCAGCCGACGGACGACTGGATCAACTCCCTGGCCGCAAGCGGCACGACGCTGCTGGCTGGAACCGATATCGGCGTGTTCCGCTCCATCGATGGCGGCCTCACCTGGACGGCGGCCACGTCGCAACCGACGCATCGGAACATCCTCTCCCTCGTCGCCAGTGGCTCGACGCTGCTGGCGGGGACCAGTGCCGCTGGCGTGTTCCGCTCCATCGACGGTGGCCTCACGTGGACGGCCGCCACGACACAGCCGACGAACCTGGCGGTCCTTTCGCTCGCCGCCAGTAGTTCGGCGATGCTGGCGGGGACCGAAGGCGGCGTGTTCCGCTCCACCGACGGCGGACTCACGTGGACGGCGTCCACGGCGCAGCCGACGAACCTGACGATTCGCTCGCTCGCCGCCAGCGGCGCGACGCTGCTGGCGGGGACGATGGCGGGAGTGTTCCGCTCGACGGACGGCGGCCTCACCTGGACGGCGGCGACGACGCAGCCGACGAACCTGACGATTCGCTCGCTCGCCGCCAGCGGCGCGACGCTGTTGGCGGGGACGATGTCGGGAGTGTACCGCTCGACGGACGGCGGATTCACGTGGACGGCCACGCCGATGCAACCCGGGGACCTGCGTATTTCCTCGCTCATGGCCAGCGGCTCGGGCGCGTTCGCCGGGACCATGAGCGCGGGCGTCTGGCGACACAGCGTGCCGACTGGCAGCTCGCTGGGTGGGTACAACTAGCCCGGACTCTTCGTGAGCCCGCGGCCTGCGAGCGCGATCTGCGCATCATCCGCTGCGAAGCTCGACCGGCCGGGGGTTCATGAGGAGTCCGGGCCAGACCGGCGCGCCTGCGTTCGTCTCTGGCTCCGCGCGCGAAGTGGCCGGGGGAGTGTAGTTCGGCCCGGGAGCCCTTCTGCACGCCACATCGTATCGCGTGGTCCTGCTGGACGAGTTGCTGGGCTTGATCGATCGGCCTGCGCACCCACGGCCTCGACCTCCTTCCGCATGGACGCCACCGCGCTGCCGGCCCGGTTGGTTCACGGCCGCAACGTCGGGTGGAAGGTCGAGGCGCTCGCGGGCGGCGACCGGCTGGCCGTCTTGCCGGCCCGCGCGGTTCGCGCCCCTGAGAAGGACCGCGGCCCCCGGGAGTCCTTCCGGGGGCCGCGACACGCATCAGTCCGCGGTACGTCTCAGGCCTGCGTGTATTCCTCGAGCGGCGGGCAGGAGCACACCAGGTTGCGGTCACCCCAGGCGTTGTCCACGCGTCCGACCGCCGGCCAGAACTTGCGCCCTCGCACCCACGGCAGCGGGAACGCCGCGCGCTCTCGCGGGTAGGGGCGCGACCACGTGTCCGCGACCACGACTTCCAGCGTGTGCGGCGCGCGCTTGAGCGGGTTGTCGGTCCGGGGCCACGTACCCTTCGCGATCTCGTCGATCTCGCCGCGGATCGCGATCAGCGCCCCGATGAAGCGGTCCAGCTCGGCCTTCGACTCGCTCTCCGTGGGCTCGATCATCAGCGTTCCGGCCACGGGGAACGACATGGTCGGCGCGTGGAAGCCGTAGTCCATGAGCCGCTTCGCGATGTCCTCGACCTCGACGCCCGAATCGGCCTTGAGCCCGCGCGGATCGACGATGCACTCGTGCGCGATCGTGCCGTTCCTCCCCTTGTAGAGCACCGGGTAGTGCGGGTCGAGCGCCTTCGCAACGTAGTTGGCGTTGAGGATCGCCATCTTGGTCGAGAGCGTCAGGCCCTCGGCGCCCACCATCATGATGTACATGAGCGAGATGGGCAGGATGCTCGCGCTGCCCCAGGGTGCGGCGCTCACGGCGCCGATCGCCTGTTCGCCGCCGGTTGCGACCACCGCGTTGCCCGGCAGGAAGGGCGCCAGGTGCGTCGCGACGCAGATGGGGCCCACGCCGGGCCCGCCGCCGCCGTGCGGGATGCAGAACGTCTTGTGCAGGTTGAGGTGGCACACGTCCGCGCCGATGCGGCCCGGGCTGGTCA
>CAIXRL010000206.1 GCA_903921835.1 Candidatus Eiseniibacteriota bacterium
ATCTGCGGCAGCGGCGTCGACGCGCGTGCCTCGGCGTTCGAGGTGGACGGCACGTGCGTGCCGAGCGAGTGGGATCCGGAAGCGGGCGAGCTGCGCTGGCGGCCCGCGCGCGCGCCTGCGGCGGGCCGGCACCGCTACGCCGTCGAGGCCGTGGATCGCGCCGGGAACGCGGCGCGGAGCGCGGGGAGCTTTGTGCTAGATTCAGTGGCCCGGTGACGCGGACCGCGCGCGGT
This sequence comes from Candidatus Eiseniibacteriota bacterium, assembly GCA_903921835.1. Taxonomy (GTDB): domain Bacteria; phylum Eisenbacteria; class RBG-16-71-46; order RBG-16-71-46; family RBG-16-71-46; genus CAIXRL01. The sequence continues at coordinate 234 of CAIXRL010000206.1, forward strand.
CCCGCCGCGCGCGACCGCATCCGCCCGCCGGACCCGCGTCCGGTCGTCCATCCCCGTTCATGCCTCGCGCAGGATGCGCCATGAAGCACTCGGACTTCGTCCACCTCCACAACCACAGCGACTACTCCCTGCTGGACGGCGCCACGACCATCCCCGCGATGGTCAGGCGCGCGGCCGAACTGCACATGCCCGCGCTAGCGCTGACCGACCACGGCGCCATGTTCGGTGCGGTCCAGTTCTACCAGGAGGCGCGCAAGGCGGGCGTGAAGCCGATCGTGGGCATGGAGGCCTACGTCACGCGCGGCTCGCGCCGGGACCGCATTCCCAGGGACACCGCGCACCATCTGGTGCTGCTCGCCCGCGACGAGGTGGGGTTCCACAACCTCATGCGGCTCTCCTCGCTCGCGTACCTCGAGGGCTTCTACTACAAGCCGCGCGTGGACCACGAGATCCTCTCGAATTACTCCGCCGGCCTGCTCGCGCTCTCGGCGTGCCCCAAGGGGGAGATCGCCACCGACCTGCTCGAGGATCGCGAGGACGCGGCGCTCGAGACGGCGATGATGTACCGCGACATCTTCGGGGCGGACAACTTCTTCCTCGAGGTGCAGAACCACGGGCTCGACATCGAGGTGAAGATCCGCGAGCGGGTCCGCGCGCTCGCAAAGCGTTCCGGCCTGCCGATCGTGGCCACCAACGACTGTCACTACCTGGGCAGGGACCACACCGAGGCGCAGGACATCCTCATCTGCATCCAGACGGGCAAGACGGTGGACGAGACGCAGCGCATGCACGCCGTTTCGGAACTGCACTTTCGCACGCCGGAGGAGATGAAGCTCGCGTTCGGGGATTTCCCCGACGCGATCCCGAACACCATCGCCGTCGCCGAGCGCTGCAACCTGCAGATGAGCGTCGGCAAGCCGCTGCTGCCCGAGTTTCCGCTGCCCGAGGGCTGGCACAGCGCGGACGAGTACTTCCGCGACCTCGCGTGGAAGGAACTGCACGCGCGCATGGGCGACGCCGTGGGTGACGCGGCGAAGACGCGCTTCGCCTACGAACTCGACGTGATCTGCAAGATGGGTTTCGCGTCGTACTTCCTCATCGTGCGCGACTTCATCTTCTTCGCGAAGTCGAACGGCATCGGCGTCGGGCCGGGCCGTGGCTCGGTGGCCGGCTCGCTGGTGGCGTACGCGCTGCGCATCACGGACGTGGATCCGCTCAAGCACGACCTCATCTTCGAACGCTTCCTCAATCCGGAGCGCGTGTCGATGCCCGATATCGACATCGACTTCGACGACCTCCGCCGCGGCGAGGTCATCGACTACGTGAAGCGCAAGTACGGCGAGACCAACGTCACGCAGATCATCACGTTCGGCACCCTGGGCGCCAGGGGCGTGATCCGCGACGTCGGCCGCGCGCTGGGCTTCCCGATCTCCGAGATCGACCGCATCGCCAAGCTGGTGCCCGACAAGCTGGGCACGACGCTCGACGACGCCCTCAAGCAGACGCCCGACCTGGCGTCGCTGTCGGCGAAGGGTCCCAACTACGCGAAGCTGATCCAGTCGGCGCGCGTGCTGGAGGGGCTCGCGCGGCACGCCTCCACGCACGCCGCGGGCGTGCTCATCACACCCGGTCCGCTGCTCGACTACGTGCCGCTCTTCCGCCAGAAGGACGGCACGACCACGACGCAGTGGGACATGAAATCGGTGGAGAAGTCCGGGCTGCTCAAGATGGACTTCCTCGGCCTGCGCACGCTCAGCGTGCTCGACGAGGGCGTGCGACTGGTCCGGAGCGTTCACGGCGCCGACCTCGACTGGACGACGCTCGACTTCGACGACCCCGCGGCCTACCGCATCTTCCAGACGGGCGAGACCGTGGCGGTGTTCCAGTTCGAGTCCACGGGGATGCGCGATCACCTGCGCAAGCTGCGTCCGACCGTGTTCGAGGACCTGGTCGCCATGAACGCGCTCTACCGGCCCGGCCCGATGGAGAACATTCCCTACTTCATCGACTGCAAGCACGGCCGCCAGGTGGCGAAGTACGACCACCCCCGGCTCGAGCCCGTCCTCAAGGGCACGTACGGCGTGTTCGTCTACCAGGAACAGGTCATGGCCGCAGCGCACGACCTGGCCGGCTTCAGCATGTCGCAGGCCGACGAGCTGCGGCGCGCGATGGGCAAGAAGAACGTCGAGGAGATGGACCGCAAGCGCGTCCAGTTCATCGAGGGTTGCGGCACGTCGTCGAAGATCGGCGCGAAGGTCGCCGAGAAGATCTTCAGCACGATGCACAAGTTCGCCGGCTACGGCTTCAACAAGTGCCTCGCCGCCGGGACCGCGATCGCGGACGCGCAGACCGGCGAGCGCACCACGGTGGGCGAGCTCTTCGCGCAGCGCCGCCCGTTCCGCGTACACGCGCTGGGGAGCGACTGGAAGCTGGCGGGGCGCGACGTGACCGACGTGGTCTGGAACGGCGTGAAACCGGTCTTCGAGCTGCGCACGGAACTGGGGCACCGCATCCTCGCGACCGCGAACCATCCGTTCCGCACGCTGAACGGCTGGACGAACCTCGAGGACCTGCGGCCCGGCGACCGCATCGCCGCGCCGCGCACGCTGCCCACGGCGGGCCGGGCACGGCCGCCCCGGCACGAACTGGTTGCGCTCGCGGGCCTGCTCGGCCGGGGCGGCCGCTGCGAGCCGATGGACCTGCGCGTCACATTTTGCCAGCGCGAGATGGTCGAGGAGTTCGTGGCCGCCGTCGCCGGCTTCGAGGGCTCCCGCGCCGAAGTCGTGGTGCGCACGGGAGGGTTGCGCGAGGTCCGCGTGTGCGCGGAGCCCGACATCACGAGCGACGCCGCGCGGGGCGCCTGGGACGCGGGCGCGCTCGAGGGTAGTCTGGCGCTCGAGAGCGAGGCCGCCGCGTCGCGCGCCGGCATCTTCGCCTGGGCGGACGGGCTCGCCCTGGCGTGTGCCGCCGGCGCGGAGCGCGGAATGCCCGCCGCCGTGTTCGAGTGCGACGAGGATTCCGTGGCGTTCCTGCTCGGGCGCCTGTGGAGCGCGGACGGCTTCGTCGCGGACGCCGCGCGCTGTGTCCCTCACTACGGTGCCGCGTCGGCGAGGCTGGCGCGCGACGTCCAGACGCTGCTGCTTCGGCTCGGGATCGTTTCGCGGATCCGCACCGCACGGGCGGCGCAGGGCGGCTGCACGGTGCGTCTGGTCGGCGAGGACGCGCTCGGGCGCTTCGCGCTGCGCGTGACGCCGCATGTCGTCGGGCACGCGGACGGGATCGCGCGTCTTCGCGGCCACCTGCGCGTCGGCGCGACGGGACCCGCGGGCCGCGAGACCGCGCCCATGGAGGTCGCGGCCTGGCTCGAGCGCGATTGCAGCGAGTCCGGCGTGTCGCGCCCCGCACTGCGCCGGATCGTGGACGCCGACCCCGGCGATCCGGAGGCGTCTGCGTCGCGCGGCTGCACCCGGCAGGCGCTCTGGCGCGTGGCGAGCGCGACGCGCTCGCGCCGCCTGCGCGAGCTGGCGTCGTCGGATGTCTACTGGGACCGCGTCGTGTCGATCGAGTACCGGGGCGAGGAGGACACCTACGATCTCACCGTCGAGGGCGACCACAACTTCGTCGCCGACGGCCTCATCGTGCACAACTCGCACTCGGCGGCGTACGCGCTGATCGCCTACCAGTGCGCCTGGCTCAAGGCGCACTACCCGCCGGAGTTCATGGCCGCGACCATGACCTCGGAGATGAGCGACAGCAGCCGCATCCAGACGCTCATCGAGGAGTGCCGTCGGCTCGAGATCGGGCTGCTGCCGCCGGACGTGAACCGCTCCGAGTGGAAGTTCACCATCGAAGGCGGCAGGATCCGCGTCGGCCTGGGTGCGGTGCGCAACGTGGGACAGGGCGCGGTCGAGGCGCTGCTTCGCGCGCGCGAGGCGGACGGCGCTTTCCGCGACCTCTACTCGCTCGCGGGGCGGGCCGAGTCCGGCGCGCTCAACCGGCGCGTGCTCGAGAGCCTGGTGCAGGCGGGCGCGTGCGACGCGCTCGGCGCCACCCGGGCCTCGCTGTTCGCGGGCGCCGCGCTGGCGCTCGATCACGCCTCGGCCGAGCACCGCGAGCGCGCGAGCGGGCAGTCCTCGCTGTTCGGCGGCGGCGACGGACCGCATGCGGTGGTGGTGACGTCCGCGCCGCTGCCGCAGTTGCCGGAGTGGACCAGCCGCGAGAAGAGCGCCAGGGAGAAGGAGGTGCTCGGTTTCTATCTCTCGGAGCATCCGCTCGAGCACCTGCGTGCGGAGATCGAGCGGATCGCCACCTCGGGCATCGCGCAGGCCCTGGAGCAGGGGCACGAGGCCGAGGTGCGCATCGTGGGGATCGTCGGCGAGGTGAAGCAGATCACCACCAAGGCCGGCAAGCGGATGGCCCGGATCACGCTCGAGGACCTCACGGGCAAGGTGGAGTGCACGCTCTTCCCGGAGGCCTTCGAGCAGGCGCGGCCGCTGCTGCAGACGGACGCCATCGTGGTCGCCAGCGGCCGCGTCGAGGTGCGTGAGGAGCGCGGCGCGCAGCTGCTGCTCAACGAGATCCGACCGTGGGACGAGGGCCGCGAGCAGTTCCGGCCCGTCCTCCAGATCGAGTTGCGCGCCGAGGCGATGACCGAGGCCTGCATGGCGGACGTGGCCGACGTGCTCGGCGCACATCCGGGTGAATCCGAGGTATACCTTTACATCGTGAAGCCGGACCACTCGCGGCTGGCCATGCGCTCGCGTCGCTGGCGCGTGGCGGCGCAGGACGCGGTCCTCACGCAACTGAAGGCGCGCGTGCCCTCGTGCCGCGTGCGCTGGGGAAAGGGACTGACGTGACCGTTTGGCTCGACTTCGAGAAGCCCATCCTGGAGCTGGAGCAGAAGATCCAGGAGCTGCGCGAGAGCGCGGCGGAGCGCGGGTTGGGGGGAGAGGGTGAACTGGCCGAGCTCGAGCGCAAGGCCGAGGGGCTGCGCAAGGACGTCTACGCGAACCTGACGCGCTACCAGCGCGTGCAGATCGCGCGGCACCCCGCCCGTCCGTATACGCTCGACTACGTGCAGCGCTGCTTCACCGATTTTCGCGAGCTGCACGGGGACCGGCACTTCGCCGACGACCAGGCGATCGTGGGGGGGCTCGCGTACTTCGAGGGCCGCCCCGTGATGCTGATCGGCCACCAGAAGGGGCGTGACACCCGCGAGAACCTGCTCCGGCGTTTCGGCATGCCGAATCCCGAGGGATATCGCAAGGCGCTCCGCCTCATGCAGCTCGCCGACCGTTTCCGCGTGCCGATCGTCACGCTCGTGGACACGATGGGCGCCTACCCCGGACTGGGCGCCGAGGAGCGCGGCCAGGCGGAGGCGATCGCGGTCAACCTGCGCGAGATGGCGACGTTCGGCGTGCCGATCGTGACCGTCGTGATCGGCGAGGGCGGTTCCGGTGGGGCGCTCGCGATCGCGGTCGCCGACCGCGTGCGCATGTTCGAGAACTCGGGCGACGCGGTGATCTCGCCCGAGGGCTGCGCCGCGATCCGGTGGCGGGCCGGCAAGCAGGGCGCCCGGGCCGCCGAGGCCCTGCGGCTCTCGGCGCCGGACCAGCTGGCGCTGGGGATCGTCGACGCGGTGCTGCCCGAGCCGCCCGGCGGCGCGCATCGCGACTGGGACGCCGCGGCGGCCGCACTGTCGGCCGCGCTGCGCGAGAACCTGGACGCGCTCGGCGGGGTATCGCCTGCTGAACTGATCCGCCAGCGCGGGGAACGGTTTCGCCGCTTCGGTGTCTACCGGGACACGGGCGCCTGACCCACTTCAGAAGTTCCCCTGGAGGTTTCACGTTGCCAGCCCGGACGACCCACGAGCCCGCCGCCCGCGGGCGCAGGCTGCGCGTCATCCGCTGCGCAGACTGGCGGGCCGCTGTCCTCAACGTGTCCACGACATGGCTGCGCGCGGCGGGTCGAGCTGGGGCAGCCGCCGAAGCTGGGCCCGGCGGATGCGTGATCTCGCACTCCCGGCTGGCGGTTCATGAAGGGTCCGGGCTAATATGCCGTTCTGGAGGTCCCACATCTCAGCCGGTGCTCGTGGCACCGCGCCGGGTTGCTTCTCATCGACGTATCTGCTGATACGACTTTGTCGTCGCGTCTTGTTTGGGTCCACGATCCCACGGCTGAAGATGGCCGTGGCACCCCTGGGCCAGGACGCTGGACTCGCACTCAGCACCTTCATCCCACGGCCCGGGCGAGCATCGCCCGGGCGTGAACCGCCCGGGACGATTCCGGGCGGCCTTCAGCGGATCGGCCGCAGTCCAACTCGGGCGCGATCCGCCGACATCATCAGGGGAGCACCATGGCCCTCAGTTCCGAGTTGCTCGCCATCCTCGTCTGCCCGGCGTGCAAGGGCGACCTCGCCTACGACGCCGGCGCCCAGACGCTCACCTGTTCGGCCTGCCGCCTGCGCTACAGGATCGTGGACGACATCCCCGTGATGCTCGTGCACGAGGCGGAGAAACTCTGATCCCGCGTCGGGTGGTTCGTGCTCCCGCGTTGGCGGGCCTGCTGCTCGCGCTGGAGCTCGCGCTGGCGCCGCCCGCCCGCGCGGAGGTTCCGGCGGTCAGGCTCGCCCCGGCGAGCCCGGGCGCGGTGCGCTTCACGGTGACGGTGCCGGAGCCATCGCTGGCGCCGACCGGAGACGCGAGCGGCGACCGGCGCCTGGGGCTCGGCGGTTACGACCTGCGCGGCGAACCCGGTACGCCGGGGCTGCCCGTGCGCGTCATCACCGTCGCCGTGCCGCCGCTCGGTGACGTGCGCCTGAGCGCAGTCGCCTCCGAGACCTCCGTGACGGACGCGATCACGATCGCGCCGCAGCCGGCCGGCGATGTCGACGGCAACGAGCGCGCCGTGCGTCGCAGCGCCGCCTACGCGGCGCCCGGTTCGCGGGTGCCTGTGGGTGCGCGGCTGCTGCAGGTGACGTGGGTTCGCAACCAGCGCATCGCCCGCATCGCCATCGAGCCGGCGGCCTACGAGCCGGCGGCGCGCAGGCTGACGCTCGCCCGTCGCGTGGACGTGGACCTGCAGGTGCAGCCGCTGGGCGCGCTCGGGCCCGCGGCCGAGTCGGACGATCCGTTCGAGTACGTGTATCGCACGACACTCGCGAACTACGAGCAGGGCAGGGCGTGGCGCCGGCCGGCCACGGCGGAACTGCTTGCGGCCTCGCGCCGGCTCGGACTGCGGCCCGACCGCGCGCTCGGCGTGACGCCGCCCGAGACGACAACGGTGCTCTACGGGCACAGCTGGGTGAAGATCGCGATCACGCATGCGGGATTCTACGCCGTGAACTACTCGACGCTCCGCTCCACCGATCTCTTCGGCAACAACGGGGCGGCGTTCGACAGCCTGCGTCTGTTCACGCTGCCCGGTTACCCGCTGCTGCCGGAGGGGGCCTACTGTGACTCGTGCGACATTCGCGAGGTGCCCATCGGCACCATCGACACGAGCGACCCGGCCAACACCACCACTCACGGCGGGCCGGACGGCCAGTTCGGCTACAACACCGACACGTTCTATTTCTTCGCGCAGGGTCCCAGCGGGTGGGCGTCGGAGTACGACTCCGCCTATCCCGACACCATCTACCTGGATCACCCCTACGAGTTGAAGAGCTACTACTACCTGACCATCGCGACCGACGTGGCGCCGGTCGCAGGGACGCCGTTGCGCATCGTGACGCGTCCCGCCCAGCCGCCCACGAGTGGAGCCACCGCGGTGGCCACGTTCCCCGACCGCGTGCACTTCGAGCAGGACCTCGAGTACTGGCCCAACGCGACCCCGATCGGGACCACGTACTTCTGGGAGAAGTGGTTTTGGGCCAGCATGACCCCCGGGGGCGGCTTCGACTTCTCGTTCGACCTGCCGGGCGCCGACACCACGCAGGCCGCTCGCTTTCGCCTCCGGCAGTGGGGACTCAGCGACAACCATGCGTACTTCAACTCGGGGAGCTGCCCGAGCGGCGTGCGGGACCACGACCTCGACGTCAGCCTCAACACCCTCGTGTTCCCGACGCGCGCGTGGGACTCCTACCTGGCGGTTTCCGGTGGGGCGCAGACGTTCGACGCGACGGGCGCCTTCCTGAAGGCAACCGGGAACCAGCTGCACCTCAGGGTGCCCGTGATCTCCACGCCAAGCTGTTCCAACCGGACCGATCGCTCGGCGATCGCGTGGTTCGAGATCTACTACCCGCGCAGGCTGCAACCGCAGGGGGACACGCTGTTCTTCCGCTCCCCCGGGACGAGCGGACCCTATCGCTACGTTGTCGGGCCGTTCCCGCGCGTGAAGGTGCCGCGTCTGTTCGACGTCACCGACCCGATGCGGCCCGCCGAGATGCGCGTGGATACCTCGATGTGGGTGGGCGCAGCCACGACCGGCTGGACGCTGTCGTTTCAGGACACCGCGAGCGTCGTGCGGCGCTACCGGGTATTCCCGGATTCGCTGATCGCGGTCGCGCGCGTGAGCTCGGCCAGCCTCGCGGACGCGCCGGCAACGAGCCTGAGCGACAACCTTCGCAGCCGGTCCGAAGGCGCCGACGACGTCATCATCTTCTACGACAGCTTCCGGCAGGCCGCCGACGCACTGGCGAGCGGGCGAACGCAGCGTCTGCCGCTGGTCGGTCGCAGCGCGCCGTTCCTCGTGAAGACCGTGCCCATCTCGGCGCTGTACGACCAGTTCTCCGGCGGGCGGACCGATCCGTCCGCGATCCGGAACTTCCTGCGCGCCGCGTTCCTCAACTGGCGGGTCCCGCCGAAGTTCGTGACGCTGCTCGGCGACGCTTCGTACGACTACAAGAACATCACGGGCCACGCCCCTGTGGGGCAGCCCGGCACCTTGTTGCCGACGTACGAGAATGGCTTCGACGACAACCCGTCCATCCTCCGTCAGTTCACGACGGACGACTGGATCCTGAACGTGACCGATCCGACGTCGTTCATTCCGGACTTCTTCGGTGGCCGTATTCCCGCCGGCGACGCGGCCAGCGCCCTGGCGGTGGTGAACCAGAAGATCGTTGCGTACGAGACCTCCGCGCCGTTCGGCGAGTACCGCAATGCGGCGGTGCTGCTCGCCGACGACGATATCCAGGGCACGGCCTGCGACCCCATCGGCTGGGGCCATCTGGATCAGACCAATCAGCTCAACGTGAACGACATCCCGACGCACGTCGATCGCGAGTACGTGTATCTGCACACCTATCCAACCGGACCCGGCGGAACCAAGCCCGGAGCGAGGACGGAGCTCAGGACGGACCTCGATGCCGGCGTTGCGCTCTTCAATTTCGTCGGGCACGGCAGTCCATCCAAGATCACCGACGAGGGCGTGTTCCTCGACACGGACGCCGGATCGCTCACGAATGGCGGCCGCATGTTCGCCTTCGTCGCCGCCTCGTGTGACGTGGGCAAGTTCAACGACCCGGCCGTGCAGAGTCTGGGCGAGCGCCTGATGATGTTGCCCGGCGGTGGCGCCATCGGCGTCATCTCGGCGACCGAGGAGGCGCTGAGCGGCGAGAACAGCAGCCTCAACCGCTACCTCTACGACCAGGTCTTTTTCCGCGATACGCTGCGCGTGGGCAGCGGGGTCCTCCCCGGAGCCGGCCAGTACCACGTGCCGCTCTCGGCCGCACTGCTCGCGGCCAAGATCAGCGCGCCCGGAACCGGCCCGATCAACAACACGAAGTACCAGTTGATGGGCGACCCGGCCACGGCGCTCAACCTCCCCCGGCTGTGGGCGGACGTTGCGCTCCGCGACGCGCAGGGCAACTCCGTGACGCAACTGCAGCGCGGGCAGACGATATCGTTCTCGGGCCAGGTGTCGGATCGGCCCGGTGGCGCGCCGCAATCCGTCGACGGCGTCGCGAGCGTGCTGGTCGAGGATTCGGCGCCGACCGACAACACTCTGGGCAGCCCCTACGACGTCGGCTGCTGGGCGCACAACTCGCCCCAGAGCTACGTCTACCGCGCAGGTCCCATCTATCACGGCGACGTTTCGGTTTCGCACGGCGTCTTCAGCGGCCACTTCGTGGTGCCCGTGGACGCCACGATCGGCGGCGAGGGGCGGGTGCGCACCTACCTGCAGAGCCCGAACGCGGCGGTGCCGGTGGACGGCGCCGGCGCCTCGACGGTCCCGGTCGTGGCCGGCGCTCCGAGCGGCACGGACACAAAGGGTCCGCGCATCACGCTGTCGTTCCCGGGCGGCGCCCAGTCGGTGCGCCCGGACGCAACGCTGACGATCGATCTCTTCGACGAGAGCGGCATCATGACGACCGGGCACTCGCCACAGAACTCGATCATCGTGATGCTCGATGGGAACACCACGTCGCGCAGTGACGTGACGCCCGGCTTTCGGTACGCTACGGATTCGTATCAGCGGGGCACCGCCAGCTTCGTGCTGCCGAACCTCGCGCAAGGGCATCACGCCGTGCAGGTCCAGGCTGCCGACAACTTCGCGACAGGCATCGCCGCCTCACAGCATCGCACGAGCACCGTGCTCGAATTCGAAGTCGTCAACGTGCCGACGCTACGCATCACGCGGGCCTACCTCTTCCCGAATCCGACCCGCGCGAGCGGCCCCGGGGCGGGAGGGGCGTTCATCGTGGATGCACCGGGCGATTCGCTCAACGCCATGATCCGAATCTTCACGATCAGCGGTCGCGCGGTGCGAGTGCTCAAGTACTTCGGCGGCCAGGGGCAGGTCCAGATCCCATGGGACGGCCGGGACGCCGAGGGAGCTCCCCTGGCCAACGGCACCTATCTCTTCCAAGTATACGCCAACGGTCGCGAGGCCGATGGTCGCTCCAGCCCGCTCCACGAGGACTCGGCGGACGGGCGATTCGTGATCCTCAACCGGTGAACGGGCCATTTCCCGAATCGAGAAGCGGACGGTGCAAGGGGGGGCGGCCGGACCCGCCGGGGCGGGAGCACCGGAATCGGCGGGCCGCGGCGGAACCGTGATGTCGGCACGGTGGGCCGGCGTCCGGTCGATCCCGCGCGGATCGCGTGTCGCAGCGCCAGGGGTTCATGAATGATGCTCATGATGTTTGAGGAAGGCCCTGGAAGGGCAAACGCCCCTTCGGGCGGGTGGTCCCGGTTTTTTTTGGGGGCAGGCGGCCGGACTGGCGCAAATCTGGAACCCTTTGCCCCGAAACGGTGTAGTATCCCGTGTCCTGATTTGCGCTCGCGGGGCTCGAGCCCACTCAATGAGGAGTTTTCCATGCGTTTCACGACCACGTTCGTCCTGGCTGTGTTCCTGTCGATGGGTTTGGCCTGCTCGGCGCTGGCGCAAGGGACTGGCCGGTCGCTGGACATCCAGCCCGGTGGACGCCAGAACGGATTGGGCGCGGCCGGGGTCGCCCTCGGCGATGACGCGACCGGTGCGATCTGGTGGAATCCGTCGGCGCTGGGCTTCGTCACGAAGCCGGCCCTCGGAATCAGCTTCGCCCAGCTGGTTCCGGGCCTGGCCACGGATGTGACCTACAACCAACTCTCGGTCCTGACGCCGATTCAGGGCCTGGGTGGAATCGGTTTTGGACTCGTGTTCCTTTCCTACGGAACGAGCCAGGCGACCGACGTGAGTGGTACCGTTACCGGTGAGTTCGGATCGTACGAAGTGTCCCCGTCGCTCGGCTGGGGTACGAAGATCCTGCCGGACTTCGCGATCGGCGCCACGCTGAAGTTCATCCGTATCCAGCTGGCGCCGTCGTCGATGTCGGGTGTGGGTTCCACGATCGGCTTCGATTTTGGCGGGTTGTACAAGATTCCGGCCGCGCGCCTGAACCTGGGGCTGAACGTGCAGAACGAGGGGCCGAGTGTGACGTTCCTGAGCGATGATCAGAAGAGCCCGCTCTCGCGCAACCTCAAGACGGGCCTGGCGTGGGAGGCCGTCAACATGTCCCCGCTGCACGCCACGATCGTCGCCGATTTCAACCAGTCGCTGGTGCCGGGGTCGCAGAAGTTCCGGACCAAGAACGGCGGCGCGGAGTTCAAGTACGATGACGGGAAGATCCAGGCCGCCGGCCGCGTGGGTTACTATTCGGATCCGCTCGGCTCGATCGGCGGGTTGACGTACGGCATCGGGTTCAGTGTGATCGGGCTTGCGCTCGACTACGGCAGCATCCCACAGGCGAGCCAGTCCGGCCTGCCGAACGTGAACAAGATCACGCTGAGCTGGCGCTTCTAGAGGCCGAGTGAGCCACTTCTCCACGGCGAGACGTCTCGCGATCGCAGTCGCGCTGGCCATGTGGGCTGGCGCGACTGCGGCGCATGCGGGTGATCTTGCCGTCCGCCGGGTCGCGCCGGCGCAGCCCGCCGGGCGGACCGGCGCCCGCGCCGGCGTGGCCCAGGCGGCCCCGATGACCGCCGCGGAGCAGGGCGTCCAGGCCCTGCGGTCCGGGCGGCAGCGGGCGTTCCTGCCCATGCAGCGCCTGCTCATGGCGCCCGGGGCGAACATCGATCGCTCGCGCTTCGCCTCCCGCCGGCAGGGCTGGCGCCTGCCGGCCGGCAGGGTGCGCGACGCCGCCGCGCCGGGCGGGTTCCGGGTGCAGGGCCTCGCGCAGGGGCTGGCGGTCGCTCCGCCCGACACGGTGCGGCTCGCGTTCATCCGCATCGACTTCCTGCATGACCGCGGGGGGAGCGCGTCCACGGGCGACGGCCGCTTCGACCTGAGCGGGCCGGACACCACGCTGGTGCCCATCGACCGCGCGCCGCACAACCGCGACTTCTACGTCGCGCAGGGCCACGCCCTCGAACGCTACTACGACGTGCAGTCCTACGGACGCATCGTCGTGAAGGTCGATGTGTGGCCGGCCGGGCAGGACAGCGCCTACCACCTGAACGACCTGGCCGACCTCGGGCCGTGGGCGTTCGGCAACAGCGTCTACGACGCCGCGGTGAGCATGTTCCGGCAGATGTTCTTCGCCGCCGATACGCAGTCCACTCACCAGGGCCAACGCATCCCGTGGCAGAGGTACGATCGCTTCATGATCGTCCACGCGGGCGGCGACCTGCAGAGCGACCTCAAGGCGGACTCGAAGGAGGACATCCCGTCCTTCACCGTGTTCCTCGGGGACACGCAGCGGGTGATCTTCCCGGACAGCGCGGCATGGAACCTCGACCGTCCCATCGACCGCGCGTCGTTCGTGCCCGAGACCATCAACCAGGACGGCTACTACGGGGCCCTGAACGGCGTGATCGCGCACGAGAACGGTCACAACGTCTTCGGCTTCCTCGACGTCTACGACATCGAGAGCGGCTATCCCGTGTGTGGCTACTGGACGCTGATGGACAGCGGCAACCTCCTCGGTTCGCGCGTGATCCTGAAGGACCAGAGTGAGATCTACGCGGTCGGCATGCTGCCGCCGAGCATCGATCCGTTCCAGCGCAACTTCCTCGCCGACGGCATGGACATCCGCGTCCCGACCTGGGGCGATACGATGGCGGTGGCGAACAACGAACGCCACAACGTCTTCTACAAGGTGCCGCTCTCGAGCGACGAGTACCTGCTGCTCGAGAACCGCTACCTCTCGCCCGCGGACACGCTGCTCGAACTGGACGCCGACAGCCTCACGAAGGTCGTCCTCGGACCCAAGCTGCCCGACCGCTACGAGTACGACGCGCTGGAGCCGGGTCCCGGCATGCTGGTGTGGCATGTCGACGAGAGCGTGGTGCCCTTCGACCGCTCGCTGCGCGTCAACCCCGACTACGGCCTGAACTCGAACTGGGCGCGCCAGGGCCTGCAGGTCATCGAGGCCGACAAGCTCGATGATCTCGGGGATTCCGGCTCGCCGTTCATGCTCGGGAGCCCGCTCGATCCGTACCAGAAGAGCGTGAACCCCTCGCTCTCCGACAGCACGCTGCCCAACCTGGTGCCCAACCAGGGTACGCGGCCGCACGTGCGGCTGGACTTCCTCGACGATGCCGATTCCACCATGCACTTCACGGCCAGCCGCACGTGGTGTCTGCCCGCGTTCCCCGTGCGCGCGTCGTTCCCGGCAGGGGGTCCGCTGCCGCTCGCGATCGACGCCGACGGCGACGGCAAGCTCGACGTGTGCTGGGCCGGTGGCAACCCGGCCGGCCCCGACAGTTCGGCGCTCTGGGCCGTGCGCCCGAACGGGCAGGGCCTGGCGGGCAGCGCGCTCACGTTCGCGCACCTGGATCGCAGGCCGAACGCACTCATGGCGGCGGTGGCGACAGGCGATCCGCTGACCGGCAAGGGCCCCTCGCTCTTCGCGGTGACCACGCTGGCCGTGAGCGCCGCCGATACGCTCGGCGGGCGGGTCTGGCTCGTGGACACGCTGGGCGCGCCGCGTCCCGGCTGGCCGGTGCGGTTGCCCGCGCAGGCCACCACGCCGCCGCTGCTCGCCGGAGCGTGGCCCAGCATCGTGCTCTTCGTCGGTGCGGCCGACGGTCGCGTGTACGCGCTCGATGCGCGGGGCAACGTCATCTCGTGGAGCGATACGCTTTCGGGTGGCGTGAGCGGACGGCTCGCCTTCTGGCAGGGACAGCCCGCGCTTGCAACGACGCCGCCGGGAGGTGGGATTCCCAGTCTCGACAACCTCGTGGCCGCGGGGGGCGCGCGCGGGGACGTCGCCGTGTTTGCGTACTCCGGCTGCTGCGGCCTCACCACCGCTCCGGGCTGGCCAAGGCACCTGGGCGGGGTCGGTTTCTCGCCGGACTTCCTCTGGCTGCACATGGGCGGCGAGGGCGCGAACGCCGAGGGCAACTGCACCGACGGGCCGTCGGTGATCGTGCACGCGGCCGACCGCCTCTGGGCGTTCTGCCCGCGCGGCGGGGCGCTCGCGGGCTGGGGGCGCAGTCTTGGCGACACGATCGTCGCGGGGTTGGGCGCGGGAGACCCCAACGGTGACGGATTCCCCGAGGTGCTGGTGCAGACGCAGCACTCGCAGGTGGCGTTCATCAATCGCGATGGCTACCCTTCGCCGGGCTGGCCGCGGGCGGGCACGGACGAGACGCTGCGCACGGAGGCGCCCGCACTGGCCTTCGACGTGGACGGCGACGGCCGCTCCGAGGTGGTGACGCTGAACGGGAGCGGTGTGCTTTCGGCGCTGCGCGCCGATGGCCGCACCCCGGTGGGCTGGCCGCTCGCGACGGGGGCGGGCGCCACCGGCGCCGCGGTGGCCGCGGGCCTCAATCGCGACGGTTATCTGGACCTCGTCGCGCCCGACCGCGACACGCTGCTCTACGCGTACAGCCTGCCCATCGGCGTGGGGGACGTCGTCCTCACGTCGTGGACCATGGCCGGTGGAGACCCGGGCCGCACTTCCTCGCTTCCGGATGGCCGCACCTCGCGGCCGCAGGTGGCGAGCGCGGGCCCGCTCGTCACCGGATCGCTCATGGCATTCCCCAATCCCGCGCGCCGCCGGCCGGTGTCGTTCGCGTACACGCTGACCGAGGACGCGCAGGTGGAGTTCCGCATTCTGGACACTTCCGGTCACGAGGTGGCCGCGTTCACGCGACGCGGACAGCGGGCGGACAATCACGAAGTGTGGGACCCGGGGTCGCTGCCTGGCGGCCTCTACGTGGCGCATCTGCGCTTCGCGGGATTGCACGGCACGCAGGTCTCCATCCTGTCGGTGGGGCTGCTGCGGTGAGGGCCGTGCTCGTTTTCGCGGTCCTGGTGGTGCTGGGCCTGGTGCCCGGCGCGATCCCGGCGCGCGCGGACGTGCGAATGACGTCGCCGCTGGCGCTGCCCATCCTGCGCCTCGAGGGCGCGGGAGACGGCCTGCTCGCGCAGCGCGTCATCGATCGCGAATGGGGCGTTTCGGACGACTCGACGTACCGCGAGGTGGACGTCCCGGGCTGGAAGTCCGAAGGGCTGGCACTCGGGCTCTCCGGGGCGATCCCGGGCGCCGGACAGCTCTACGTGGGCGACTCGAGCGGCTGGTTCTACCTGCTCGCGGAGTCCGCCGGCTGGTTCGGCCGCATGCTGGAGAACCGCAGGGCCGACCAGCGCCACCAGGATCTCGCGCGCTTCGTCGGCGATCCCAACAACCCGACCTCCGGCTTCTCTTTCGCGCAGTACTCGAGCAAGACAGGCGACAAGGCCGAGGACCTGCGCGCGCTGTGGTCCGGCGATCGCGACGCGTACTACCGGGCGCTCGCCAACGATCCCAAGTACATCGCGGGGTTCACCGGTGTGAGTCCCGCGGCCGACTACGGGCGCTATTCCGACCTGATGGCGTCGCACGATGCGGGCCTGCACAGTGCGACGATTCTCGAGAGCCTCCTGATCCTGAACCACATGGTGTCCGCGTTCGACGCGTTGCGCGCCGCGCGGTTGAACGACCTGCCCCTTCGCGAGCAGTACCATCTCGAGCTGGGTGAGCGCTGGCGGCACGGTCGCCCTGAGCTGCGCGCCGCCGTTGTCAGGAGGTTCTAGCCGTGCTCCGCCCGGTCCTGCTGTCCTTCGTCCTGTTCTCGCACGCTTGTCCCGCGCTGGCGCTCGAGAACTTGCCGGCCGCAACGCCGCTCTCGAGCGTCGTGGCCCCCGTGGGTCCCGAACTGCCCGCCATGGCGTCGGCGCTGGCACTGCCGACGGCCGACAATGCGCTCCTGGGCACGTCAGGACTGCGGTTCCCTGGGCTGCATCGTGGGCCCCGCAGGCCTCGCCCCGTGGTCGAGAGCATGCCGCTGGGACCCGAGCGCACACGCGTCCTGTTGCGTTCGCTGGCCGTGCCGGGCTGGGGGCAGGCCACCCTCGGGCGCCGCCATGCCGCCGCCATGTTCGGCGTCGCGGAACTCGGGGTCTGGACGGCGTTCGCGTCGTTCCGGGTGCAGGAACTGCTGCGCCGGCTGGGCTACGAACAGACGGCGAGGATCTACGCGGGCATCGACCTGGGCGGCCGCAACGACGACTACCGCCGGATTGTCGGATCCTACCGGAGCAGCGCCGAATACAACCTCCTGGTGGTCAACCGCGACGCGGCGAACCTCTACGAGCCGGACCCGTACCATCCGGACATCGCGGGATTCAATGCGTACATCGCGGCCCACTCCATCAAGGGATCGGACGCGTGGGACTGGGGCGACCAGCAGAGCTTCGACCGCTACGCTGCCCGCTACCGCGAGGAGCGCAAGAACTCGCAGCGCGCGGCGCTGCGTTCCAACGCCGTGCTCGGTCTGGCGATCGGAAACCGGCTGCTCAGCGCGGTGCTCGCGATGCGGGCGTCGGCACATCCCGGCCCCGAGAAACCGCGGGGCACGACGTGGAGGTTGGAGGTCACGCCGGGGGAGCTCGCCGACCCGGGGGCCTTCCGCGCCGGTCTGCGCGCGAGCTTCTGACGCGCCGGACGCCATGCGAGCGCACCTGCTGACCCTTGCGCTGGTGCTGGCGGCGGACGCCGTCGGACCTGCCCCGCTCGAGTATGGCGCCGGGACGGTCTTCACCGCGCCCGAAACCGCGGCGCCCATCGGCGAGACCGCGGGTGTCGTGACCGACGCGCTCGGACATGTCTGGGCCACCGACGCTGCGGGGCATCGTCTCGTGCGCTGGGACAGCGAGGGGCGCTGGCTCGGCGAGTCGGGCGCCCTGGGCAGCGAGGTGAACCAGTTCCGCCGGCCGACGTCGCTGGCGCGCCTGGGCTCGCTGGGTGTCGCGGTGCTCGACGCCGAGAATCGGCGTGTGGTGGTGTTCGACCAGCTCGCGCGTCGCGCCGACCTCGCCGTGGCGCTGGACGATCCCGACCTGGAGCGCGCCACGGGTCGCATCACGCCGGTAGCGCTCGCGGCGGATCGCGGGGGAGCGCTCTACGTGGCCGACTCGGACCGCGGCCGCATCCTGGCCTTCGACTTCGCCGGGCACTACCAGCGCACGATCGGGGGCTATGGCCTCGTGCCCGGTACGTTCCACGACCTGGTGGCGCTGGCCGTGGCGCCGCGTGGGGAGATCGTGACGCTCGAGCGCGCGGTGCCCGC
>CAIXRL010000207.1 GCA_903921835.1 Candidatus Eiseniibacteriota bacterium
CGCGGGACTTCCACACCGCGATCTACGACCCGGTGCGCGACCGCATGGTGGTGTTCGGGGGCTCCTCGGGCTCGGGCTACTACCTCAACGACGTCTGGGCGCTCGAGTGGTGCGGGACCTGCGGGGTTGACGGGCCGCAGGCGCAGCCGCTCATAACTGGCTTGCGGCCGCCTGCGCCGAATCCGACCCGTGGCACGACTGCGGTGAGCTTCGCCCTCGCGCAGGCGGGCCGCGTCCAACTCGGTGTTTATGATGTCAGCGGGCGGCGGGTGCGCCAGCTCGTGGATGGCGAGCGCCGTGTCGGGACAGAGACGGTGGTCTGGAACGGAACCGCCGAGTCGGGGGCGAGGCTGGGATCCGGCGTGTACTTCGTGAGGTTGGCGGGCCCAGGAATCCGCGAGACGCGCAGGGTGATCCTGTTGGAATAGGGGCTGACATCGCACCCACGATGCTGTCTATGACCGCCCGGACGCCTCGCTCGCGTCGGGGCGGTGGCGTTTGCGGGCGCAGCGGAGCGGGGCGCGGGGGCGCACGATGACACGTTCATTCCTGGGCGAGGTCGTTCGGCAGGTTGCCCGCCGGCGGAGTAGGCTTGTAGGGCTATGGCCGCGCGGCCGCGAACGGATGCGCTGACAAGCACACAGTTCATGTTCGGCGCGCGCCTGCCGTCTACGCTCGAACTTCGAGAGGCCGCCCATGAAGCCGCGACACTCGCTCCGCTCTCTCGCGGGGGTGCTCCCGCTCCTGGCGCTCTTGCTTGCAGCACCGAATACCCGCAGCCAGGGGACGGCTCACGGCCCGATGGAGCCGGCGCCCGGGGCGCGCGAGCGATTGGCGCAGGCCGCAGGCGACGCGCGAGTCGCTCCGTGGCGGCGGGATCGCGCGTTGCGCATGGCTCGCGCGGGTAGCACGACCACGCCCGCTTCTTCGGAAGCCGACGGCCGCGGCCCACAGCCCGCGCATGCGGCGAGCGCCGCGTACGGCTCACAAGTCGATCCGAACATGTGGGTCACGAACGGAACTGTGAACGCCATCGCCACGTCGGGCAACACGATCTACATCGGCGGGTCCTTCACCCGCGTTGGCCCCAACACCGGCTCCTTCGTTGGAATCAATGCGGGTTCCGGTGTGCCGGTTGCGAACTGGCCGCGGGTGGTGGGCGCGGTCTTGTGCTCTGCTCCGGACGGCGCCGGCGGGTCGTACATCGGGGGAGCATTCACGTCCGTTGCCGGGGTGGCCCGCGGGAACATGGCTCACATTCGCGCGGATATGACACTGGACGCCTGGGACCCCGCGGCGGACTTCCCCGTGCGCACGCTCGCGGTGAGCGGCACGACGGTGTACGCGGGCGGCGAGTTCGCCAGGATCGGCGGGCAGAGCCGCAACTATGTCGCGGCACTGGATGCGAGCACGGGACTGGCGACCCCCTGGAATCCCGCGGCGGACGGCTTCGTGTACTCCCTCGTGGTGAGCGGCACGAGCGTGTACGCGGGCGGCGTCTTCACCAGGATCGGCGGGCAGAGCCGCAGCAGTATCGCGGCGCTGGATGCCAGCACAGGGCTGGCGACTCCGTGGAATCCCTCCGCGGCCGAGGATATCTACGGTGTC
>CAIXRL010000208.1 GCA_903921835.1 Candidatus Eiseniibacteriota bacterium
CTCGCCGGGCCCGAGCCCCAGGCGGGACTCGGCGTGCGCGAGCTGTTCGGCGACCGAGCCGGCTCCGGCGCCAGGCGCGTGTGAGCGGCGCGCGAGCGCGGCCTCGAAAGACAGCGAGCCGACGCGGGCGTCGTCGAACAGCGGATGGAGCGCAAGGCGCGCCTCGAGCGGCAGCGCCGCGGGCGCCACGCCGGCGCTCTCGGCCGCGGCCCAGAGCTGGCCGACGACGCGGTGTGCGTCGCGGAACGCCACGCCCTCGGCCACCAGTGCGTCGGCCAGCTCCACTGCGAGCAGGTCCGGCGTCAGCGTCGCCGCGAGCCTGTCGCGGTTGGGGGCGAGCGCGGCGATCGCCGGCGGCAGCGCCTCCAGCAGCAGCTCGATCTGGTCGGCGGTGTCGAAGACGATCTCCTTGTCCTCCTGGAGATCCTTCTGGTAGCCGCTCGGAAGCCCCTTGACCAGCACGGCGAGCTGCTGCGCGTTCGCGAGCAGCCGCGCGCTCTTGCCGCGCGCGAGCTCGAACAGGTCGGGGTTGCGCTTCTGCGGCAGCAGGCTGCTCCCGGTGCTGAACCCGTCCGGCGCCGCGAACCAGCCAAAGCCGGGAGAGCACGCCAGCACCAGGTCCTCGGCCAGACGCGACAGGTGCAGGCCGAACACGGCGGCGGCGTTCAGGTACTCGAGCGCGAAGTCGCGATCGCCCACCGCGTCGATGCTGTTCGCGGCGAGCCGCGTGAAGCCGAGCCGGGTGGCGAGCGCGTAACGGTCATACTGCAGCGGCGTGCCCGCGATGGCGCCCGAGCCGAGCGGCATGCGGTCGGCCGCCTCGCGCGCCTGGGCGAAGCGCTCCTCGTCGCGCTCGCAGGCGGCGACGTGCGCGAGCCAGAAATGCGCGAGCAGCACGGGCTGCGCCGGCTGCAGGTGCGTGTACGCGGCGCAGGCGATGTCGCCCGAGCGGCGCGCCTGCGCAACCAGCGCGCGCTCGAGCTGGCGCACGTACTCCGTGGCCTCCTCGCACAGCCGCATGACGTGCATGCGGAACAGCGTGCCGACCTGGTCGTTGCGGCTGCGGCCCGTGTGCAATCTCCGCGCGCTCTCGCCGCAGTGTCGCTCGAGCCCCGCCTCCACCGCGGAGTGCACGTCCTCGCCCGCGAGCACGGCGGCGCCGGTCGCGAGCTCGCCCTCGAGCGCGTGGCAGGCGGCCTGCAGCGCGTCGTGATCGCCGGGCGAAAGGACGCCGCACTCGCCCAGCGTGGTCGCGTAGGCGCGCGAGAGCGCCAGCTCCTCCGGCCACAGCCGCCCGTCCACGGGCAGCGAGTCGTTGAGCCGTTGCGCACGCGGATCGAGGCCGGCGGCGAGCCGGCCCGCCCACACGGCGGGACGCGCATCAGCCATTGGGCACGGCCTCCTGGGTGGGCGCCGGCGCAGGCTGGCCGCGGCGCGCGGCGGTGGCGAGCGGCAGGCCGAAGAGCCGGATGAAGCCCTCCGCGTGTTGCGAGTTGTAGCCGGTCATGTTGAAGGACGCGAGATCGGGACGGTAGAGCGTCTGCGGGCTCGTGCGCGCCACGGCCATGGCCCGGCCGCGGTACAGCTCGACCGACACCTCTCCGGTCACCACTTCCATGGTGGTGTCCGCGAACGACTGCAGCGCGCGGCGCAGCGGCGAGAACCACAGGCCGTTGTACACCAGGTCGGCGTAGCGCAGGCCCAGTTCGTTGCGCGTGCGCAGCAGGTCGTGCGGCAGCGTGAGCCGGCACAGGTCCTCCAGCGCTTCGTACAGCACGGTGCCGGCGGGCGTCTCGTAGACGCCGCGCGACTTCATGCCCACGAGCCGGCTCTCGACGATGTCCGCGCGGCCGACGCCGTGGCGCCCCGCGAGGTGGTTCAGCGTCGCGACCAGCTCGACCGGCCCCAGCGTCGCGCCGTTCACCGCGACCGGGCGCCCGCGCTCGAAGGCGACCGTGATCGTCTCCGGCCGCGCAGGCTGCAGCTCGGGCGCGTCGGTCAGCCTGTACATGCTCTCGGGCGCGGTGGCGGCCGGATCCTCGAGCGGACCGCCCTCGTGCGAGATGTGCCACAGGTTGGCGTCGCGCGAGTAGATGTCGGCGGCCGTCTGCGCCAGGGGCACGTTGTGCTTCGCGGCGTACGTGAGCGCGTCCTCGCGCGAGATGATGTCCCACTCGCGCCACGGTGCGATCACGGGCAGCTGCGGCGCCAGCGCCATGTAGGTCAGCTCGAAACGCACCTGGTCGTTGCCCTTGCCGGTGCAGCCGTGCGCGAGCGCGTCGGCGCCGGTGCGCTCGGCGGCCCACACCTGGCGCGAGGCGATCAGCGGCCGCGCGATGGAGGTGCCCAGCAGGTACTTGCCCTCGTACACGGCGCCCGCGCGCAGCATGGGATAGACGAAGTCGCGCACGAACGGCAGCCGCAGGTCCTCGACGATCACTTCGCTGGCGCCGATCCTGTGCGCCTTGGCTTCGAGGCCGTCGAGCTCCATGCCGCCCTGTCCCACGTTGGAGCAGTAGCAGACCACTTCGCAGCCGTAGTTCTCCTTCAGCCACGGCACGATGATGCTGGTGTCCAGGCCGCCGGAGTAGGCCAGCGCCGCCTTCCTGATCTGACGTCCGTTCGTTTTCATGTCACGTCCTTTCCCTGCAACGGGTGCGTGGATTCGAGCGTGGCGAGCGCGTCGTCGAGCGCCGCCAGTGCGTCATGAATGTCGTGGTTCGTCACCGTGAGCGGCGGCAGCAGCCGCACCGCGCGCTCGCCGCCGCGCACGAGCAGCAGCCCGCGTTCGCGCGCCGCGCCCAGCAGGTCCGCGGGACCGAAGAGCGCGTCGGTCGCGAGGTCGATGGCGCGCAGCAGCCCCAGCCCGCGCGTCTCGCGCACGGACGGGTGCTTCGCCGCGATCGCGTCGAGGCCCTCGCCCAGCGTGGCCGCGGCGCGGCGCACGCGCTCGAGGAAGCCTGGCGCGGTCACCTTCGCGAGCGCCCAGAGTGCCGCCGCGCTGCACACGGGATTGCCGCCGAACGTGCAGCCGTGCATCCCGGGCGCGAGGCACGCCGCGACCTCCTCGGTCATCAGCACGGCGCCGATGGGCAGGCCGGCGCCCAGCGCCTTGCTCATGACCGTGAGATCCGCGCGCACGCCGAAGTGCTCCTGGGCCAGCAGGTGCCCGGTGCGGCCCATGCCCGTCTGCACCTCGTCCAGCACGAGCGCAGCGCCGACCGCGGTGGCGCGGTCGCGGACCGCGTGCAGGAACTCCCGCGTCGCGCACACCGCGCCGGCCTCGCCCTGCACCGCTTCCACCACGATCGCGCAGATGTCGGCGTCCACCGCCTGCTCCAGCGCGGGGAGGTCGTTGTAGGGCGCGAATCGCACGCCGGGAATCAGCGGCTCGAAGGGCGCGCGGTAGGGCGGGTTCCACGTGGCCGAGAGCGCGAAGCCCGTGCGCCCGTGGAAGCCGCCGTGAAAGGCGAGGATGTCGCGGCCGGGCAGCCCGCGGGCGCCGGCGCGGGCGCGCGCGAACTTGAGCGCGGCGTCGATGCCCTCGGTGCCGGAGTTGCAGAAGAACACGCGCGGGTAGCCGCTGGCCCGCGTCAGGGCCTCAGCCAGCGCCACGCCCGGCGCGCTCGCGAAGATGTTGGAGACGTGCCCGAGCGTGCGGAGCTGCGCGGCGACCACCTCGGCGAGCCCTTCGGGCGCGTGCCCGAACGCGTTCACCGCGATGCCGCTCACGAAGTCGACGTATTCGCGGCCCGTGACGTCGCGCACGCGCGCGCCGCGGCCTTCCGCGAGTTGCAGCCGCGGCAGCGGGTACGTGGGCGCGAGCACGGCCGTCTCGGCGCCGGCGAAGCCGGGCGCGAGCGGCGCGGGTGCGGTGGTATCAGGCACGGACGTCCTCCCGTGGTGCGGTGCGTGCCGGCGCGACGAGCGTGGTGCCGGGGCCGTTCGGCGCGAGCAGCGCGGCCAGCGTGTCGGGCCCGCTCCACGCGGCGATGTGTGCGCGCGGGACGCCGCCGGCGAGCGCCGCGCCCGCGGCGCGCAGCTTGGGCA
>CAIXRL010000209.1 GCA_903921835.1 Candidatus Eiseniibacteriota bacterium
CTTGAATCCGGCGCCCATCAGACCCTCGACGTAGTCGATCTCGGTCCCGCCGAGCAGCACCATGCTCTTGAGGTCCACCACCAGCTTCACGCCGTTGGATTCCACGGCCTCGTCCCCCGGGGACTCCGACTCGCAGAACTCCATGTAGTAGGTGTTGCCCGAGCAGCCGCCGCCGCGCACGCCGATGCGCAGCCCGATCCCGGGCGTACCGCGCTGCGCGAGCAGCGCCTTGACCTTCTCCGCCGCCGTGGCGCTCAGCGTGATCATCCGATTCCTGCTCCTTTCACGGGTCGAAGCGCGGACGGGCCGTCCGCGCGTTGGATTCAGCTTTCCAGTTCGTCGATGCGCACGAATCCCGGCCGTGCGGCGCGCCGCGCGCTCTCCGGGGACGTCCCGATGCCCGCGACCAGCGGCGGCGCGTCCGCGACGCCGTGGTCCTGACGGCAGTTCACGCACGCGTGCACGGGCCCCGGTACGGCGCAGCTCTCACACGCCTCGAGGTAGGCGAGCCCTTCCTGCAGTTCACGCTCCAGCTGCTGGTGGCGCAGGACCGCCTCGCGCGTCTGCTCGAGCTTGCGCACGAAGAGCTCGCGCAGGCTCGTCATGGCCGCGGGTCCCTGCTTGGCGTTCCACCAGTTCTGGCGGACCTGGCGCATCTCCTGCAGCGAAAAGCCAAGCGCGTGCAGCGAATCGATCCAGCGCACTCGCTCCACCGCCGAGGAATCGTAGAGCCGAAACCCGCCGCTCGAACGCGTCACCGGCCGCAGCAGTCCGAGCTCCTCATAGAGATGGATGGCACGGACGGTCTTGCCGCTCGCGCGGGCGATGTCGCCAACACGAAGCAGCGTGCTGCGGCCCGATTCGGGCGCCAGGATGGGAGAAGGAATGGAATCCATACCCTTACGCTAAGGTTAGAGTAAGGCTGGAAGATAATGGATTCATGGTAGTTGGGTCAACTTCGCTTCGCACCTCGCTTCGCGCGGCGTGTCGCGTACCGTCATGACGCGGGGCGGCCTGGTCCCGCAACCCGTCGCCCGCCCCGCAACGGGTTGCGGCTGTTGGCGCTGCACCCCGTGGACCGGAATGGCGCTGGAGTCTCCCACGTTCCGCACACGGGGGAGAAGGACGCCCGCTGCGGCCCGCGCGGCGGCCCTGCCGACTTCCGCCCTCAGAGCCCCAGCTACTACTGGTTTCCCGGTGTCCTTTGGGATGCATGGGCGCCCCTCTCGGGAGACGGAACGGACTGCCTGGGGACGTCAATCGGAAGAGCAGTTCGCTCGCCGGAGGCCTTGGCCCGGATCATTCATGAGCCCGCCGCCTGCGAGCGCGATCTGCGCGTCATCCGGACCCACCTTCGGTGGGCACCCCGAAGTTCGACCGGCCGCTGTCCTCATCGTGTTTCCAACACGGCTGCCGCGCGGCCGGCCGAGCATCCTGCTGCTGACGCACATCTCGCACTCCCGGCTCGCGGTTCATGAGGACTCCGTGCTAGTGCTTGCGGCAAACCGCGCGAGCCGCGCACCGCGGGGGTGCGCGCCGTCGCGGGGACGCGGAGGAACGATGAAGGACGACGACCGGGCACCGTACCCCGAGATCGTGACGCACTACACCTCGTTCGCCGAGGAGAGCCGCCTGCAGTCCGGGTCGGGACCGCTCGAGTTCGAGCGCACGCGTGAGATCCTCGCGCGGGTGCTGCCGGGGCCGCCCGCGCGCGTGCTCGACGTGGGAGGCGCGGCAGGAGCCTACTCGTCGTGGCTCGCCGACCTGGGGTACGAGGTCCACCTCGTGGACCTGACGCCGCGCCTGATCGAGGAGGCACGACGGCGCAACGCGAGCGCCCCCCGACCCATCGCTTCGCTCACCGTGGGCGACGCACGGGTGCTGCAGCGGGCCGGAGCTTCGGTGGACGTGGCGTTGCTCATGGGGCCGCTCTACCACCTGCCGCGCGCCGAGGACCGCGCTGCCGCACTGGGCGAGGCCTGGCGCGTGCTGGTGCCCGGCGGTCTCGTGGTGGCAGCGGCCATCTCGCGCTATGCGCCCGCGCTGGGCGGCCTGTCGGCGCGGTTCACCGGCGATCCGCGCTTCGTCGCCATCCGCGACCGCGTCCTGGCGGACGGCGAGCACCACAACGACACCGGCAACCCCGACTACTTCACCACCGCATACGCGCACCGACCGGACGAGTTCGAGGCCGAGTTGGCCGGGTGCGGTCTCGAGGACGTTCGCGTGCTGGGCGTCGAGGGTCCCGGCTGGATCCTCCCCGACCTCGATGCCCGCTGGCTGAATCCGGACACGCGGCATGCATTGGTCGAAACCGCGCGCGCACTCGAAGCCGAGCCCGCCCTGCTGGGCGCGAGCAATCACCTGCTCGGCATCGGCCGAAAGCGCTGACGCGAAAGACGCCTACGGCCCGCCGTCGAACGGCAGTCCCGGGGCGGACTCGCCGAACCGCAAGGCTGCCGGCGTGCCGTCGGCGAGCGCAGCGTCTGCGTAGATGTCCGCGAGCGCCCGCCCGAGCCGCCGGCACGTCGCGACCGCGCGCTCGCCGAGGTGTGAGCACAGGAGGCCGGCGCCGATGTTGCGGCCCGTCGAGTCCTCGATGCCGGCGTGCACGAACTCGGGCGTCACCTCGGCGCGCCAGAGCCCGCAGGACGCGGCGTCTGCACCGCATGCCCCGCCGGCGTCGCGAACCGCGCGCAGGAACGTGTCGCGGAAGGCGAGGTTGCCGAAACCGTACCAGAGCACCGCGCGCGCGCCCTTCGTCGTCGCCTGCCAGAAGACGTCCAGGGCGGTGATTCCCGACGGGCCAGGTTCGAGCGGCCGGTACGGATCGAGGAAGACGAACAGGCTTCGCGCGCGTTCGTCCGGCAACGCGTCCAGTTCGGCGGCCAGCGTCTGCATCCCGTCCGCGGCGACGGTGCGAAGGCGCGCCGGCGGCGCGCCGAGCGCAAGCGCTTCGGCGCGTATGGACTCGAGGCTGGCCGGATCGGTGTCGCAGAACAGGAACTCGGCCCCGGGCGCGCACGAGAGCGCGATGAGCGGCGAACCCGGGTACCGGCCGCACGCGGAGCACTCCGCCAGCAGCGCCGCGTAGCGCGACCGCGCGAGGTCCGGGGACGCGCCCGCGCGCTCGCGGAACCGGAGCGCGCCATAGCGGCGCGCGGCGGAGGGCTCCA
Source organism: Candidatus Eiseniibacteriota bacterium (assembly GCA_903921835.1). GTDB lineage: Bacteria > Eisenbacteria > RBG-16-71-46 > RBG-16-71-46 > RBG-16-71-46 > CAIXRL01. The sequence continues at coordinate 3,177 of CAIXRL010000209.1, forward strand.
GCGCGTAGCTGGCGGACCCGGAATGCGACTCCCAGTACACCTTCACAGCGAGCAGCGGCAGCACCTCCGCCAGCGGCAGGTGCTTCCACACGTCTCCGATCTCCGCGAAGTGACGGTTGGCCACGGTACGTACCCTCAGGTCCCGCCCGCCGCCGCCGCGCACGCGCGCACGATGTCGCCCGCGGGCACGATGGCGTGAATGGCTGCGACGCTGCGGCCGGCCTGCCAGAACCCGGCCTTCTCGTCGTAGGCCGAGCGGCGCAGGCTCCACGCCGCGCGCAGCGCGAACCAACTCCGCATCCAGTGCTTCGTGCGCCGGCCGCGCAGCATCCACTTCTCGAACGCGTTCGCCCGCAGGCCCACGCGCTGGACGTGGGGCGTCCGCAGCAGCGCCACCGGCACGCCGGTGATGCGTTCGCTGAGCACAATGTCGTCCTCTCCCGCGGCGACCAGCGCGCGCTTGTACGCCTCGCTCGCCGTGCATTCGGGCGTCGCGATGAAGCGCGTGCCCATCTGCACGGCCGCATAGCCAAGCCTCAGCATCGCCGCGAAGCCCGCCACGTCGCCGACCCCGCCCGCGGCGACCACCGGCAGCCCGAACGGCCGCAGTTCCTCGAGCAGCGCCTCGGCGGTGCGCGAACCCGCGTGGCCGCCGGCGCGGCGGTTCACCGCGATCAGGCCGTCCACGCCTCCCGCCACGGCCTTCGCCGCCCACCGGGCCTCGGTGACGTCGTGGTAGACCACGCCACCCGCCGCATGCGCCGCGTCCGCCACCCAGCGCGGGTTGCCGAGCGAGGTGACGAAGAAGCGCACGCCCTCCTCGAGCGCGACGTCCACCCAGCCGCGCATGCGGTTCATGTAGGCTCGCGAGGACTTCTCGATGAGCGCATTCATGCCGATGGGCTTCGCGGTCAGCGAGCGGATGCGGCGCAGGCCGGCGCGGAACCCGTGCCCGTGCACGAACGCGAGCGAAGCGGGCTGCACGATCCCGAGGCCGCCGGCCTCGGAGACGGCCGCGACCAGCTCGGGATTGCTGCACGGGTACATGGGGCCGCAGATGAGCGGCACCTCGACGTGCGCGTGGCGGGTGAACGGCGTGTCGAGCATGGACGCAGCGTAGCCGAGCACGGGCACCGAGTCAGCCCCGCGCCAGGCGGACGCTGCCGGGGCAGGCGCCGCTGCGGCCCCGACCCGCCTCGTCACGCGCGCGACGGCGGCACCGGTCCCAGCCGCCAGCGCACGGTCACGATGGCGACGCCGTCGCCTGCGGCGTCGCGGATCCCGGCCTGCACGTCGAACTCGACGTCCTCCGTCACGGCGGGCACGGTCACGCGACTCTCGGCGGTCAGCACGCCGCGCGCCTTCTTCGCGTAATCGATCGATGAACCGGTCACGATGTCGCGGACGCCCGGCGGCAGCGCCGTGGTCATCGCGAGTCCGCTCGCTGGACCGGACGATTCATGAACCGCGAGCCGAGAGTGCGAGATGGGCGGCAGACGCAAGAAGAGCGGCCGGCCGCGCCGCAGCCGTGTTGCCAGCACGATGAGGACAGCGACCGGTCGGGCTTCGGGGTACCCACCGAAGGTGGGTCCGGATGGCGCGCGGATCGCGCTCGCAGGCCGCGGGCTCATGGAATCGTCCGGGCCGGCTCGCCCAGGTTGGAGAGCGCGATCGCGTGAACCGAACGCAGGTGATTGCGCACCGCGCGCCGATCGGACAGCTGGGCCGCGACGTGGCCGGGCTCGAGCGAGACGATTCGCGCCCCCGGCGCCCCGCTGTAGGGCACGATGGCGCCAAACACGAACATGAACAGCCCGCGGCCCAACGGCAGCGGCGAGAGCCGCCGCCACAGCGCCAGCACGCGCCGGCCGGGCGAAGCGTCCGCGCTCATCGGCCCGTGCGCGAGGCCGCCGCGGCCATGCTCACGAGCATCACGTCCCGAGCCCCTCGCGCCCGTCCCTGATCGCATCGAGCACGAACGCGATGTGGACGTCGAGGTCCTCGCCCAGCTCGGCCGCGCCGTTGACGATATCGTCGCGGTTCACGTTGCGCGCGAAATCGGCGCGCCTGAGCTTCTTCCTCACCGACGCCACCTCGACGCCGGCCAGCGAGCGGTCCGGCAGCACGAGCGAGCACGCGACCAGGAAGCCGCACAGTTCGTCGCATGCGAACAGCGTGCGCGCCATGAGCGTGTCGCGCGGAACGCCGCTGTGCGTGGCGTGCCCCAGCACCGCGCGGCAGACGTCCTCGGGCCAGCCCCGCTCGCGCAGGATCGCGACGCCGGCCATGGGGTGGAGGTCCGCGGTCGGGTGACGTTCCCAGTCGAAGTCGTGGATGAGACCCGCGAGGGCCCAGCGTGCCTCGTCCTCGCCAAGCTTCCGGGCATAGGCGCGCATGGCGGACTCGACGCAGAGGCAGTGCCGGCGCAGCGCGGGGTTCTCGACCCACTCGTGCAGCAGCGCGAGCGCGTCCTCGCGCGTGGGACACCCGGCCTGCGTCACTTCTGGAAGAACGCCCGGTTCCTGGCGGTGAAGCTCGCCCACTTCTCCGGTACGCCGTTGTCCGGGAAGATCGCCTGGACGGGGCACGCCGCTTCGCACGCCTGGCAGTCGATGCACTCGTCGGGGTGGATGTAGAACTGGTCCTCGCCCTCGTAGATGCAGTTGACGGGGCAAACCTCGACGCAGGACTTGTCCTTCACACCGATGCACGGCTCGGCGATGACGAACGGCATGGATGCAACCTCCGGATGGACGGGATGGCGCGAACGGGACGCCGGCGGGGCGGCGCCGCGGCGCATCTGAGCCTGGGAGTCTACGGGCCGCCCGCGGGCGGAGGCAACACGCGAACGCGCACGCGAACGCCCTGGACGGCCGCCTGGACAGATGCGGACAGGTGCGCGGACGAACGCCTGGGCGGCCATGCCGGCAGACGGAGGCGCGGCCGGGCGCAAGGAGGCGACCGCGGGGATGCCGGGACCACCCCGTCGTCGTCGCCCCTCGACCGCGCCGGGATCGCCGGGCGCCGGGCGAATCCGGCCTTTCGTCGCGCGCATCCGACCACTCGCCGACGGCGCCTTGACCCTTCCCCGGGCGCGCCCGATGATTCGGCATCCTGATGACAGTACGGTCGTTCCTTCCGACCCTGAGAGCCATGAACGCTCCTTCCGACCTTTCCGCGCTGAAGATCGACCGCGACACGCCACCGCCGTCGCGCGGCGCCGGCCGCAGGCCCGTCGTGCTGCTGGTGCTGGCCCTCCTCGCCGTGCTGGCCGCGTTCGCGTACTTCCGCCTCGCGCCGCACGCGACGAGCGTGCAGGTGGGCCTGGCCGAGGCGACCGGCGGGGGCAGCCTCTCGGGCAGCGGCATCACCGCGAACGGCTACGTGGTCGCGCGCACCAAGGCGTCCGTCTCCGCCAAGATCCTCGGCCGCATGGCGTCGCTCGCGGTCACCGAGGGCTCGCTGGTCAAGGAGGGCGAGGTGATCGCGCGCATCGAGGACTCCGACTACCAGGCCGCGCTCGCGGCCGCCCGCGCGAATCTCGGGCAGTTCGAGGCACAGATCCGGCAGGCGAGGCAGGATCTGCAGCGGACGCAGTCGCTGCGCGCGCAGAACCTGGTCGCGCAGGCCGACCTCGAAAACGCGCAGACGAAGCTCGACGTGCTCGTGGCGCAGCGCTCAGGGGCGCAAGCGCAGGTGAAGGTGGCCGAGGCGAGCCTGGAGAACACGCTCGTCCGCGCCCCGTTCGCGGGCACGGTGCTGCGCAAGGACGCCGAGGTGGGCGAGATCGTGGCGCCCTCGTCGGCCGGTGGCGGTCTCACGCGCACGTCCATCGTCACCATGGCGGACCTGCGCACGCTGGAGGTCGAGGTGGACGTCAACGAGGCGTACATCGCGCAGGTGCGCGGCGGCCAGAGCGCCCGTATCACGCTCGACGCCTATCCCGACACGTCCTTCGCGGGCCGCGTGCGGCAGGTCGTACCCACCGCCGACCGGCAGAAGGCGACCGTGCTGGTGAAGGTCTCGATCCTCGACCACGACTCGCGCATCCTGCCCGAGATGGGCGCCAAGGTGGTGTTCGAGAGCAACGGCGCGCCGCACGCGACGGCGGTGCGCCGCGTGCTGGTGCCCGCGGCCGCCGTCGTGCAGGGCGGGAGCGGCGCCGCGGTCTGGGTCGTGGAATCAGAGAAGGTGCGGCGCATCAACGTGGACGTGGGCGCCACGCGTGGCGAGCAGGTGGAGATCCGACAGGTCCTCGCCGGTGGCGAGAGCCTCGTGCTGCACCCGGCCGCCACGTTGCGGGACGGGGCCAGAGTGAAGGTCGAAGGCCGCTGAGCGGCGCGACGCGCAATCGCGGGGGAAGCACACATGGCGTTTGTCGAGGTGAAGGACGTTCGCAAGACCTACCGGCGCGACACGCAGGAGATCCCGGTGCTCGAGGGGCTGTCGCTGTCCATCCCGGAGGGCGAGTTCGTCGCGCTCATGGGGCCGTCGGGCAGCGGCAAGACCACGCTGCTCAACCTGGTCGGCGGCATCGACCAGCCCACCTCTGGCGACATCGAGGTGGCGGGCACCGACATCGGGCGCATGCGGGGCGCGGCGCTGGCCCGGTGGCGTTCGACCACGATCGGCTACATCTTCCAGCTCTACAACCTCATGCCCGTGCTCACCGCGCTGCAGAACGTCGAGCTTCCGCTGCTGCTGCTCAGGATGAGCGGCGCCGAGCGCAGGAAGCGCGCGAGGTTCGCCCTCGACCTGGTCGGACTGGGCGACCGGCTGGACCACTACCCGCGGCAACTCTCGGGCGGGCAGGAGCAGCGCGTCGCGATCGCGCGCGCGGTCGTGAGCGATCCCAGGCTGCTTCTCGCCGACGAGCCCACGGGGGACCTCGACCGCAAGGCGGGCGAGGAGATCCTGCAGCTGCTGGACCGGCTCAACACGGAGTTCAAGAAGACCATCATCATGGTGACGCACGACCCCCACGCCGCCGAGCGGGCGCACCGGCTGGTGCACCTCGACAAGGGCGTGCTGTCCGCCTGACCGGCCGGAGGC
>CAIXRL010000210.1 GCA_903921835.1 Candidatus Eiseniibacteriota bacterium
GCAGCGTGCGGCCGCGCGTGACGCGCAGGGGGCCGTTCAGGATGAGCGCGTCTCCCTCGGGTCCGCGCCCGCCCGAGAGGTTGTTGGCGCTGATCTGGAACGGCGGCTCGTGCACGGGCGGAGCGGCATTCGCGGCTGTCGCGCACACGCTCGCCGCGGCGAACAACCCCGCGAACAGCAGGCCCCAGGCGGACGGCACGAACCTCACGTCCGCTCGCCCGGCGCGCCGCCGAACGCCTCCATGGCCTCGCCCACGGCGAACAGCGAGCCGCACACGAGCACGCGTCCCGTCGCCCGGCCACGGCCGCCCGCGTCGTGGTCCAGCCACGGCTGGAGCGCTTCGCGCACCGAGGGCGCCGTCTCGTGCTCGAGCCCGAGCGCGACCGCATGCTCCGCGAGCGCCTCGGGCGGCAGCGCGCGCTCGTTGCGTGTGCGCGTGAGCATCAGGCGCGCGGCCGGCGCGAATGCGCCGAGCCGCTGCAGCATGGCGCGCACGTCCTTGTCGCGCGCGGCCGCGAACACGATCGCCACCGGCGGCGCCATGCCCATCTCGTCGTGCCAGGCGTGCACCAACCGGCGCAGGCCGTCGAGGTTGTGGGCCCCGTCCCACCACAGGCGGCGCACGACCGGTGAGGGTTCGAGCCGTCCCGGCCAGACCACTTCGGCGAAACCCGCGCGCACGGCCCCGATCGGCACGCGCACCTCCCCCGCCCGTGCGAGCAGCGACAGCACCGCGAGCGCGACGCGCGCGTTCTCGCGCTGGTGCCCGCCGCGCAGCGGAGTCTGCAGCTGGAACTTCCCCCACGGCTCGCATTCGACGGTCAGTCGCATGCCCCACGGTCCGTACTGCGCGGCCTTCACCTCGACGAGGTCGCGTGCCTGGTGAAGCGGCGCGCCGACGTCGCGCGCGGCGTGGGCGATCACGGTCGCGGCGGCGTCGTGCTCCACGCCCGAGACCGCAGGCACCCCGGGCTTGAGGATGCCGGCCTTCTCGGCGGCGATCGCCTCGTGCGTCGACCCCAGCACGTCGGCGTGATCGAGTCCGATGGAAGTGATGGCGCACACCCGCGGCACGAGCACGTTCGTGCTGTCGAGCCGACCGCCGAGGCCAACCTCGACGGCCCCCCACTCGACGCCGTGCGAGGCGAACCAGTCGAAGCCAAGGGCAGTCGCGACCTCGAAGAACGTGCCGGCGGCGAACGCCGGGAGCGTCGCCATGTGCGCGAGACGCTCCGAGAGATGGTGCTCATCCGGCCACTGCCCGGAGACACGCACCCGCTCGCGGAAGTCCACGAGGTGCGGCGACGTGAAGAGACCGGTGCGCGCGCCGGCGGCGCGCAGCACGCGCTCGACGAGCGCGCAGACCGAGCCCTTGCCGTTGGTTCCGGCGACGTGCACCGCGCGGAAACGCGCCTGCGGCTCGCCCAGCGCGGCGAGCATCGCCCGGGTGCCGTCCAGGTCCGGCTTGTCGCGCCGGCGCTCGGGCCCCCAGAGCTCTTCGAGCTGGCGCTGCAGTGTCGAGGTCACGGGAACGTCGCGATCAGGCCGGCGCTTGCGAACGGGGAGCGTTCGGGTCGTAACCGTGGGGAGACGTTGCGCCATTGGGCGCGAAGCCATGGGTGGAGTGCCAGAAGTACCCCAGCAGACCGCCAACTTCAACGTGCATCTGCCTGCGGTGCGTGATGCGGTCCACGAAGCCCTTCGCAAGCACGAACTCGGCGCGCTGAAATCCGGCCGGCAAATCCTCTCCGATCGTCTGCCGGATGACGCGCGCACCCGCGAACCCGACCAGGGCGCGGGGTTCCGCGACGATCACGTCGCCGAGCGAGGCGTAGGACGCCAGTACGCCGGCCGTGGAGGGATCGGTGAGGATGGAGACGAACGGCAGGTGGTGCTCGCGCAGGCGTGCCAGCAGCACGGACGTCTTGGCCATCTGCATGAGCGACAGGATGCCCTCCTGCATGCGTGCACCGCCCGTGGCCGACACGATCACCACGGCGCGCCGCTCGGCGATGGCGTCCTCGATCGCGCGGGCCACCTTCTCGCCGACGACCGAGCCCATGCTGCCACCCATGAAGAAGAAGTTCATCAGCGCGCAGCTCACGGGCACGCCGCCGATGGTCGCGAAGCCGCAGATGGCCGCGTCCTTCTCGCCGGTGTCCTTCTGCGCGGCCGCCAGGCGGTCGGGATACCGCATCTTGGCGTCGCGGAACTCGAGCGGGTCCGCCGCGACCAGGTTCGCGTGGCGCTCCTGGAAGCTGCCCTCGTCGACGAGGTAGCCGAGGTACGTGCGCGCGGGGACGCGAAAATGGTGGTCGCAGTGCGGGCAGGTCCAGAGGTTCTCCTCGAGCACCGTCTGGAAGAGCGCCTCGCCGCAGCCGTCGCACTTGGTCCAGAGTCCCTCGGGGACGTCGGGACGGTCGGCACGCGGGCTGGTCTTGATGCCGCTGCGTTCGCGCTTGAGCCAGGACATGCGGGGGCGGATCTCCTCTGTTTCCTGCAATCGGACCGTGCGAAAAGGCCGCCGGCGCGATCCGGTGACCTCATCTAGTAGCCCATGACGCCCCCCCAGCACAACTGGAGCGGCGCGACCTGCCGAGCGCGCAACCGGGGCCGCGCCCGATCAGCCGGGAGTGCTGCCCAGCGAACGAGCCATCACCAGCGCGTCCTCGTCCGGATGCTGGTAGTACCCCCGGCGCAGCCCGGCGTGCCGGAAACCGTACGCGCGGTAGAGAGCCTGGGCCGCATCGTTGGACACCCGCACTTCGAGCGCGATCCGGCCCGCCCCGCGACCCGCGGCCTCGTGCATGGCGTCCTCGAGCAGCGCCCGCGCCACACCTGCGCGGCGCTGGCCCGGCACGGTGGCGATGTTCTCGAGATCGGCCTCCGCGCCGTGCACGACCGTAAGCGCATAACCGGCCAGGGCGCCGCCGCGCTCGGCGATGCGCGCCCACGTGACGCCGCGGGCCAGCAGATCATGGAAGAAACCCTCCGACCAGGCATCGGAGAAGACCTCGCGCTCGATCGCCGCCACGCTCGCGACGTCGGCCGGCGTCATGTCGCGAAGCGCGAGAGGTACCGCAGCGTTCGCCGCGTGCCGCACGCGCTCCTCCGCCTGGGCCGAACGCACGTAGACCGGCGCGTCCTCCCGGCCGGCGGCAGGCAGCCCCGCGCCAGGTCCGAGTCCGGAGCGCACCGCCGCGGCGAGGTCGAGCGCCGAGAGACCTTCGTGGCGAAACGCGTGCGCGGTGGACGACGGGTACGCGGCCTCGAGCCGCTCGCGCTCCCGGCCGGCGCCGGGCCCGACGAAGCGCACCGCGTGGTCGGGCAGCAGCGCATGCACTTCCGCCGCCGCACCGGCGATCGCCTCGGCGCGCAGCTCGCGCGGCGCGGCGACGAGCGTGGCGTGCCCGCGCGCGCCGGCGCGGTAGAAGCCGGCGTAGACGTCCAGCCGGCCGGCGC
>CAIXRL010000211.1 GCA_903921835.1 Candidatus Eiseniibacteriota bacterium
AGAATGCCGGCAGCATGGTCATCCCTCCTGGCGAGCGGGCCGAACCCGCACGACGAGTCCCTTCAACTCCGCGACCTCCACCGCGGTGCCCGGATCGAGCACCTGATCGGCCGTCGCGTTCCACACTTCATCTCCGAACCGCACCCTGCCCGCGGGTGCGAGCCTCTCCAGCACGATACCCGAACGCCCCACGAGTCCCGCCAGACGCGTCGCAACCGGGCGCCTGCCCGCGCGCAGGCCTGCGCCGACCAGTCCCAGGAAGAACGCCACCGTGGTGCCGGTGACGAGCAGCACCACCGGCAGCGCGACGCGCACCGCGACGTCCTGGAACAGCATCAGCCCGCCGAGGGCCAGCGCGATCGTGCCGCCCACCGCGAGCGCTCCGTGGCTATGCACCTTGATCTCGGCGAGCAGAAACGCCACCCCGAGCACGATCAGCGCCACGCCGGCGGCGTTCACCGGCAACGTGGAGAGCGCGAAGAACGCGAGCAGCAGGCTGATGCCGCCGACGATCCCGGGCAGCACCGAGCCGGGGTTCTGCAGCTCGAAGAGCAGCCCGTAGAAGCCCAGCATCATGAGCAGGTAGGCGATGTTGGGATCGGCCAGGTGCCCGAGCAGGCGCTGGCGGAAGCCCGGCGTGATGCGCACGATGGCCGCACCGCGGGTCTGCAGCGTGCGGACCAGCGCGCCGCGCCGCCACGTCATGCCGTCCGCCTTCGCGAGCAGGTCGGGAAGGTCGCCGGCGATGAAGTCCACGACGTGCTCGTGCACCGCCTCGGTCTCGCTGATGGACACCGCCTCGCGCACCGCGTGCTCCGCCCACACGCCGTTGCGCCCGCGCTGCGCCGAGATCGTGCGCGCGAACGCCGCGGCGTCGTTGGTCACCTTGTGCGCAAGCGTCGAGTCCATCGGGCCGGTCATGGAGATGGGCGTCGCGGCGCCGATGTTGGTGCCCGGCGACATGGCGGCGACGTCGCAGGCCATGGTGATGAACACGCCCGCCGACGCGGCATGCGCCCCGCCCGGCGTGACCCACGCGATCACCGGCACGTCCGCGGCGAGCAACCGCTGCACCATGGTGCGCATGCTCGACTCGAGGCCGCCAGGCGTGTCGATCTCCAGCACGAGCGCGGTGGCATGTTCGTCGCCGGCGCGCGTCAGCGCATCGCGCAGCGCCTCGTCCATCACCGGCGAGACCACGCCCGTGAGCGTCGCAACCACGACGTGTCGCGCGGTGTTCGCCGCCACGGGCGAGCCCGCCGGCTTCGGCGAGGCCGACAGCAGCACCGCGGACGTCAGTCCCGCCAGCAACAGTCCAATCCGGGTCATCGCGTTCCCTCCTGTCCGGGGGCGCGTCGCGCGAGGGCCGCGCGCCACGCCTCGGGGTACTTGAGCCCGCTGCCCGTATCGTAGACCACCACGCGCTCGGACGCCTTCACCTCGCCGGAACGCCGCAACTGGCGCAGGGCGGCCAGCGTCGCGGCGCCCTCGGGGCAGGCGTAGACGCCCTCGGCGGTGGCCAGGTCGGTCATGGCGTCCAGCATGTCCTCCTCGCTCACCGCGACGGCCGTGCCGCCGCTCTCGCGCATGGCCGCCAGGATCAGCGTGTCCGCGAACGGCGCGGGCACGCGCAGCCCGCTCGCCACCGTGTGCGCGTTCGCCCACGCTTCGGCGCGCGGCGCCCTCGACTCGAACGCGCGCACGATCGGCGCACAGCCCGCGACCTGCACCGCGACCAGTCGCGGCATCGGGCCGTCGGTCCAGCCCAGCTCGGCCAGCTCGCGAAACGCGCGGTGCATGCCGACCAGGCCCGTGCCGCCGCCGGTCGGGTACAGGATCACGTCCGGGAGCCGCCACCCGAGCTGCTCGGCGATCTCGTAGCCGAGCGTCTTCTTGCCCTCCAGCCGGAACGGCTCCTTGAACGTCGCGACGTTCCACCACTGCGGCGCGGGCGCCCACCCTGCCAGAGCGCGGCCCGCGTCGGAGATGGTGCCGGGGACGAGCTTCACCTCGGCGCCGAACGCGCGCACCTCCAGCACGAACGCCTCGGGCGTGTCGTCGGGCACCGCGACCCGGCACGGCATGCCCGCGGCCGCCGCGTAGGCCGCCGCGGCGGAACCCGCGTTGCCCGCAGAGGGCAGCGCGATGCCGCGCACGCCGAACGCCACGGCGCCGTTCACGGCCAGCGCGAGGCCGCGCGCCTTGAACGACGCGGTCGGATTGCCGCTCTCCTCCTTGAGCCACAGCCCGGCGAGCCCGATCTCTCCCGCGAGGCGCGGCAGCGGCAGCAGCGGCGTGCCGCCCTCGCCCAGGCGCACCGCGGGGAAGTCGGCCGCGAACGGCAGCACCGCGCGGTAGCGCCACAGGTCGGTGCCGAAGCGGCCCAGCGATTCGCGCGGCACCTCACGGCGCACGCGCGCCAGGTCGTAGCGCGCGACCAGCGGACGGGCGCACGCGGGGCAGACGCTGCGCGGCTGCGAGAGATCGCACGCCGCACGGCAGTCGTGGCACTCGAGCGAAACGAGCGCGGGGTTGAACATCGGGGTGGCCGCCATTGGGCGGGAAGGATAGCGCAGCGCGACCCGGCGCGTGCAGCCAGGGCCCCGCTGCCAGGGCCCCGCTGCGGAGGGGGCGCCGCATGTCCTGTCACACAGGGCGCGCCGGGCCGACGTGACGTGTATACCCCACCGCCCGGCCGGGCGTCACCCGGCGCGGACGGCCATTGCGCACACCCTTCCCTTAGGAGATTGCCATGCGCCCGCGCGCTTCCCTCGCCACCGTCCACCGGCCGGCGCTCGCCCTGGCGGCGGCCCTCGTCGTGCTGGCCGGCTGCGGCCGCCTGACCACCGAGCCATCCATATCCACCCCGGCGGCGTCCCTCGCCGAGCCCATGCGGCTCGCCCGCAGCGGCGAGACCACCGCCACGCTGCTGCGCTGCACCGACCTCGTCGCCGGCGCCGAGAGCGCGCCGGAGTCGCTCGCGGTCGCGGTCGCCGCGCAGGACGAGGTCCAGGGCGAGCTGCTGCGCCTGCACCCCGACGTCGTCGGCTCCGGCGCCTCGACGTTCCACGGCCGCCCGGTGATCGTGGTGCTCACCCGCCGCGAGGTGGCCGGATTGCCGGCGCGCGCCCGCGGCCGCGCCTGCGTCCAGATGGTGGTCGGCGACGTCCGGGCGCAGTCCTACTACTGCGGCACGTCCACCGGCACGAGCAAGGAGTGCAACGCCGGCACGCTCGGGGCCATCGTCACCGACGGCGTCCGCAACTACTGGCTCTCGAACTGGCACGTCTTCTCGGACGGCCTCGCCACGGCCGGGACCACGGTCGTCTCGCCCGGTCGCGCGGACGCCGGGTGCGGCGCCTCGACGGTGGTCGGCACGCTGTCCCGGTACGTCACGCCGCGCTTCGACGGTTCCGCCAACACGGTGGACGCCGCAATCGCTGCCATCCCCGCCGGCCTGAGCGTGTCGGCCGTGGAGGCCGCGGGCAGCATGGGCTACAAGCCCTCCGGAACAAGCGTGAACCCCTCGGTCGGGCTGGAGGTGAAGAAGGTGGGCCGCGCGACCGGACTGACCTACGGCACGCTCAGCGTGGTGAACGCCACGACGACGGTGCAGTACGCGAGCGGCAAGGCGTACTTCACCGGCCAGCTGTTCTTCACCCCGATGTGCAAGGCCGGCGACTCGGGCTCGCTGATCGTCACCCAGTCGGGCAACAACCCCGTGGCACTGCTGTTCGCCGCCAGCACATACGTCACCGTCGGCACGCCGATCGCGAAGGTCTACGCGGCCATCGGGGCGCACGTGGCCAACTGAGCCGCGGGCGCGGCCGCGGCTGCACGAACCACCCGGCGCGCCGGCGCAGGTACGATCTGCGTCGGCGCGCCGGGTGGTTCGCGGTGGGACAGGATGCGATCCTGGGACAGACGCTCGCGATCAACCTCTCCAAGGACACACACCATGGCCCATGTCACTCCTGAACGGCCGGTGGCGTTCGTCACGGGCGCGAGCCGCAAGATCGGCATCGGGTCCGCTGTGGCGCTGGCGCTCGCGGAGTCCGGCTGGGACGTGGCGGCCACCTTCTGGCGCCCGTACGACGCCACGATGCACTGGGGCAGCGACTTCACCGACGCCGATGCGCTCCTGGACGAGCTGCGCGTTTCCTCGCCGCGCTCCGTTTCGCTGGAGGCCGACCTGTCCGATCCCGGCACGCCCGCGAGGATCTTCGACCACGTCGAACGCACCCTGGGTCCCGTGACCGCGCTGGTGCTGTCACACTGCCAGTCGGTGGACAGCGACATTCTCTCGACGTCGCTCGAGAGCTTCGACCTGCACTTCGCGGTGAACGCGCGGGCGACGTGGCTGCTCGTCCGCGAGTTCGGCGCACGCTTTCGCGGCCGGCACGGCACGGGGCGGATCGTCGGGCTGACGAGCGATCACACGGCCGGCAACCTCCCCTACGGCGCGAGCAAGGGCGCGATGGACCGGATCGTCCTTGCCGCGGCGCACGAGTTCAAGAACCTGGGAGTGACGGCCAACGTCATCAACCCCGGCGCCACGGACACCGGCTGGATGTCGCAGGAGCTCGAGGACTCCGTGCGGCGCGCGACCCCGCTGGGGCGGATCGGCCTGCCGCGGGACTGCGCGAACCTGGTGGCGTTCCTGTGCTCCGAGCAGGGCGGGTGGGTGAACGGCCAGTTGCTGCACAGTAACGGGGGCAGCAAATAGGCGCTCGCGCCGGCTGACGACGTCGGCTGCGTGGCGCCGGGGCTCCGCGCACGCCGGACACTCGCCCCGGTCGGCGGGCGGCGCAAGGCGGATTCAGCGTCCCCCATATCGCGGGCGCGCCTGCTGCTCTGCGAGCAGCTCGGCGCGCAGGCGCAGGAACGACTCCCAGCGGCGCGCGGGGATGTCGCCGCGCTCCAGCGCCGCGTGCAGGCCGCAGCCCGGCTCGCGGTCGTGGCGGCAGTCGGCGAAGCGGCACTCGCCCAGGTGCGGCGCGATCTCCGGGTAGTGGCCCGCGAGGTTGTCGGCGTCGATGCCCCACAGCCCGAACGCGCGCACGCCGGGCGTGTCGATGAACTCGAGGTCCGGCTCGGGTCGCAGCAGCACGGCGGCCGAGGTCGTGTGCCGGCCCTTGCCGGTGTGATCGTTCACGTCGCCCGTGACCAGGTCGTGGCCCGGCGCGAGGTGATCGAGCAGCGTGCTCTTGCCCACGCCCGAGTGCCCGACGAACAGCGCGCGTCGTCCACGGCAGGCTTCGCGCAGCGCGTCCACGCCGAGCCCCGTGATGCCGCAGGTCGGAATGCCCTGGACGCCCGCGGGCTGGTAGTCGGCCAGCAGCGCCGCGGTCTCCTCGGCGTTGCCCAGGTCGGTCTTGTTGAGCGCGAGCAGCGCGGGCAGGCCGGCCCCGAGCGCCTGCGCCAGCACACGATCCACGAGCCCGTGCTTGAAGTCGGGCCGGTGCAGCGAGGCGACGATCACGACGAGGTCGAGGTTCGCGGCGACCACCTGCTCCTCGACGCGCTCGCCGCTCGCGCGGCGCGAGAAGGCGCTGCGGCGCGGCGCCACGGCGTCGATCGCGGCCCGCTCGGCCTCCCACTCCAGCGTCACGCGGTCGCCCACCACGACGGCGTTGCCGAGCGCCTTGCGCTTGCCCATCACGCGTCCGCGCACCATGGCCTCGAGCGTGCCGCCAAGGTCGTCGAACAACGCCACGCCGCCAAAGTCCACGCGCCGCACGGTCGCCTCGCGCACGCGCACGGTCGCCTCGTCTCCCGCGCGCACGGGCCCGCCCTCCGCGGCCGGCTTCAGTTCCAGGCTCCCGGGCCACGCAGCGGCAGCAGGATCGTGAACCGTGCGCCCCTGCCCTGCGGGCTTTCGACCGAGATGCGCCCGCCGTGGTTCTCGATCGAGCGGTGCGAGGTGGACAGGCCGAAGCCGTGCCCCTCCTTCTTCGTCGTGAACATGAACTCGAACATGCGCGGCAGGTCCTCGGCGCGGATGCCGGGACCCGTGTCCTCGACCTCGATGCGCGCGGCGCGCGCGGCGGCGTCGAGCACCGTGCTCACGCGAATGGCGCGGCGGCCCTGCGACTCGCCCATCGCGTCGGCGGCGTTGACGAACAGGTTGATGAACACGCCCTGGATCTGCCCCACGTCCGCCTTGAGCTCGGGGAGCTGCGAATCGAGGTCCACGTCCCACTCCACGGAGCGGAAGCGCTTGTCGCCCTTGACCAGCTCGATCGTGCCCAGCAGGACGCCGTTGAGATCCATCGGCTCGACGTTGACCTGGCTGCGCGTGTAGTCCATGAGCCCCTTGGCGAGCACGCCCATGCGGCGGGACTGATCGAGGATGATCTGCGCGTGCCGCGGCGCGTTGTCGAACGTCGCGCGCTCGGCGTCCTTGAGCAGCATCTGCGCGCGCGCCGTGATCGCGACCAGCTGGTTGTTGAGCTCGTGGCCGATGCCCGCGGCGAGTTCGCCCTTGGCGGCGAACCGCGCGTTGCGCAGGTTCTGCTCCTCGGCCCGTTTGAGCTCGTGGAAGCGGCGGTCGGACTGGAAGAGCATGAACAGCGGCGCGTAGAAGAGCAGCACGCCCGGATAGCCGATGGCGGTGAACGAGATCACCATGAGCGGCACGAGCAGGAACGAGGCGGCGTCCACCTCGAGCTTGGCGAGGTAGAGCCAGTCCTCGCGCAGCACGCGCCACCAGGTGCGGTCCGTCGTCCACGCCACCGCGAGCGCGACCATGGCACGGTTGAGCGCGAAGTAGACCAGCGCCAGCGCCGCGAACGGCAGCACCAGCGCCGTGGCGGCCGAGCGGTCCAGCACGGCGCCGCCGCCCGCGAGCGGCAGGGCGCTGCGGCCGCCGAGCCAGGCGAAGACGAGACCGGCGAGCAGCGACGCCATGGCGCTCTGGGCGCCGTTGAACGACGCGCGGACCCACGGCTTGCGCTGCACGAACAGCTCGGCGATGAGCGTGCTGAGCCCCGCGATCCACATGCCCGCCTCGGGCCCCCACAGGACCACGGCCGAGAGTCCCGCGGTGGCTGCGAGACTCCACGTGGCCTCGCCGGACAACGAGGCGCTCCACATGGTCTCGGAGACGAGGCAGATCACGATCCACGCCACGTAGTGCGCCCAGCGCAGCGCGAGCGCGGCAGGGACGTGCGTGGCGAGCAGCGCCAGGGCGACGAGTCCCGTCCCCGTGACGTACAGCAGCAGCCTGCGGCTCACGCGCGCGCTCCGTCCCCCGCCGGCACGACGCCCAGGCCGGGGCGCTCCGACAGCGCGATCACGCCGCGCTCTCCCGGCGCGCCGGCGAACGGATCGGCGGCGAGCAGCCAGTGGCCGTCCAGGTCGAGGTAGTCCGCGAGCGGCGCCAGCTGCGCCGCGGCCGAGAGCCCGAGGCTGCTCTCGATCATGCAGCCGATCATCACCTTCATGCCGTGCGCGCGCGCGGCGTGGATCATGCGCAGCATCCCGCGCAGCCCGCCGGTCTTCATGAGCTTCAGGTTCACGCCGTCGCAGCGCCCCGCCAGGTTGCCAATGTCGGCCAGCGTGTGGCAGCTCTCGTCCGCGAACACCGGAATCGGGCTGCGCTCACGCACCCACTTCAGCCCCGCCAGGTCGCCGCGCGCGACGGGCTGCTCCACGAGCTCGATTCCGAGGGGCGCGATCGCGCGCAGCACGCGAACCGCGTCGGCTGCGTGCCAGGCCGCGTTGGCGTCCACCTGCAGCGTGCCGGCGTAGTTCGCGCGGACGCGGCGCAGGTTCTCGACGTCGCCGGGCCCGCCGAGCTTCACCTTGATCATCGGGAAATCGCGGACTGTCTCGAGCTTGCGCTCCATCTCGGCGGGTTCGGCCATGCCCAGCGTCACGCACGACACCGGCGTACGGTCGCGATCGAGGCCCAGCCACTTCCACACCGGCAACCCGAGCCGCCTGCCGATCCAGTCGTGCATCGCCATGTCGAGCGCCGCGCGCGCCGCGCCGTGGCCGTGCAGAACGCCGTCGAGGCGCGCGGCCACCGCCTCGAACGCGAATGGGTCGTCGCCCAGGTGCGCACTCCAGGCCGTCAATGCCTCGCGCACCAAGGCCGCGGATTCGCCGTAGTAGGCCGAGGGCGCGGCCTCGCCCAGTCCCTCGAGGCCGTCGTGCTCCAGGTGCACCAGCGTGTTCTCGTGCGCCTGCCGCGCGCCGTGCGCGATGCGGAAGGCGAACCGCGTGGAGAGTTGGAGCGGTTCAAGCCGAAGGCGCACGCCGCCTCCTCTCCTCGAGCCGCCGCACGAGCGCCGTGGCGATCGGCTCGGCGCTGAACCGCACCGGGTCGCTGGCCGGCAGGCCGATGCGCTGCGTCGCGTGCTCCAGCGCGCGCTTCGCCTCGCCCTCCTCCAGCTGCCTCGTGTTGAGCGAGAGCGCCAGCACGCGCGCCGGGTTCATCCAGCTCGCCGCGCGCTCGTTGTCGAGCACGAGGTCGGACAGCGAGCGGATGCGCGGCGCCAGGACCGAGTCGTTCACGCGCAGGTGCGTGCGCCCCTGCTCGTGGCAGAGGATGAGCGCGTCGGGGCACGCGCCGTGCAGCAGCGAGAGCGCCACGCCCGAATACGCGGGGTGGTGCAGCGAGCCCTGGCCCTCGACCA
>CAIXRL010000212.1 GCA_903921835.1 Candidatus Eiseniibacteriota bacterium
ACAACACGGTTCCGGGGTACCCACCGAAGGTGGGTCCGGCCGGCCGATCTTCTTGCGGCTGACGCACATCTCGCGCTCTCGGCTCGCGGTTCATGAATACACCGGGCTAGGGGAAGGATCCCAGGAGGTCGCCAGTCCCGTGCTGGAATCCAGCGCCGCGATACCGCTGCGGCTCTGCCCGCCGATGCTGGCGAAGTAGCCGCCCGCGTACACCGTCGTGCCTCTCACCACGAGGGAGAGCACGTAGCTGCTGGCCCCGGGATTCCACGGCGTCGCCAGTCCCGTGCTGGCATCCAGCGCCGCGATGTCGCTGCGGCTCTGCCCGCCGATGCTGGCGAAGCCGCCACCCGCGTATACCGTGGAGCCGCTCACTGCGATGGCATACACCGCGCCATCCGCCCCTGGCCAGTGGGGCCCCACGTGCACCTGTCCCGTGCCGGCATCCAGCGCCGCGATGTAGTTGCGGCTTTGCCCGCCGATGCTGGTGAAGACCCCGCACGCGTATACGGTCGACCCGTTCGCCACGAGGAGGGAGTTCACGGCGTCGTTCGCTCCCGGATTCCAGGCGTCCAGTGTCATGTCGGCGCGAATGTGGGCGAGGTTCGCCCGGGGGACGCCCGCCACCGCTGTGAAGCTGCCCCCGATGTAGAATCCACCCGCGCCGTCCGGAGCGGACCCGAACACCGAGCCCGCCACCCGCGGCCAGTTCGCAACCGGCGCACCCGAGCCCGCATCGATCCCGACGAAGGAGCCGGTGTTGGGGCCAACGCGGGTGAAGCTGCCACCGATGTAGATCGTGTTGGCCGATGTGGCGATGGCGCTCACCTCACCGTTGGTGACCCACATGTTCGGGTCGACTTGTGAACCGTACGCCTCGCCCGCCACATGTGTGGGCTGCGCTCTGCGGAGGCCCGCGGCCAAGGCACCGGGCGTGGCGGAACTGCCCATGCGAACCCCGTGCGCCAGCTTCATCGGGCCGGGAGCCGTCACCTGACTGCGGGCGGCATTCGGTGCTGCAAGCAGGAGCGCCAGGAGCGGGAGCAGCCCGGCAAGGGAGCGGAGCAAGTGTTGCGACTTCATGGGCGGCCTCTCGAGGTTTGAGCGCAGGCGGCGGGCCCGCGCCGAATATGAACTGTGCGCTTGTCAGCGCATCCGTGCGCGGCCATGCGTCCGCAGCTCCGCGAGCCTACTCCCCTCGCCGGAAGTCTGCTGGAACGTCCCGCCCCGGAGCGCCACAGCAGCGTTCGCGCCTGCGCTCCCGCTCGCGCCCGCAAACGCCACCGCCCCGGCGCGAGCGAGGCGCGCCGGGGCAGTCGCGGGCAGGATCGTGGGTATGCGAGCGTCAGCCGATCACTTGATCACCACAACGCGCCGCGTGAGGTTCGCGCTCCCCGCCTGCATGCGTACGAAGTAGATCCCGGCGTGCAGGTCGCTTGCTTCGAGCGCCGCGGTGTCGCGCCCCGGCTCGCGCATGCCGTCGGCGAGAACCGCGACCTCGCGGCCCTGCACGTCGAGCAGCGACAGGTGTACGTGCATCGGCACCGGCAACGAATATGAAAGGAGCGAACGCGCCACGGCGGGGTTCGGAACAGGCGCCGAGAGCGCGAACGCGGTGACGCCGGCGTTCGGCCCGGCGTCGGTCACGCTGCTCGAGATGTCGAACCCGCCGTTGGAGAGGTCGGTTCCCAGGTTCCCGCCATAGTCGCGCGCCTGCACGCGGAGATAGGCGTTGTTGCCGGTCACCTCCGGGCCCGTAACCGTCCACAGGTACGTGCCGGTGTTGGGCGCCGCCGCCGCGAGCAGCTCCCACGGGCCGCCTGAGCCGGCGCGCGAGAGGGAGAGGTCCACGCTCTGCACGGCGAAGTCGTCGGTGGCGGACCAGGTGAGCTGGCGCTGCGAGCCGATCAGAAGCGGGCCGCCCCCGTCGGGCGAGAGCACCTGCACGACGGGCGTGCCCGCGTCGGGGTGCAGGGCGGCGAAGCCAGGGGAATCCTGTCCGCCGATGTTGTTGAAGAAGCCGCCCGCGTAGACCGTCGAGCCACTCACCACCAGGGAAGCAACCCCGCGATCCGCCCCCGGATTCCAGTCGGTCGCCAGACCCGTGCCGGCATTCAGCGCCGCGAGGCGGCTGCGGCTCTGCCCGCCGATGCTGGCGAAGTCGCCGCCCGCGTAGACGATCGAGTCGCTCACCGCGAGGGAGGACACGCCGCCATCCGCTGCCGGATTCCAGCCGGTCGCCAGGCCCGTGCCGGCAGCCAGCGCGGCGAGGTAGGGGCGGCTCTGTCCGCCGATGCCGGTGAAGCTGCCGCCCGCGTAAACGGTCGAATCGGCCATCGCGAGCGAGGACACCCCGCCATCCG